>DATKLH010000354.1:0-6361 GCA_035542515.1 Casimicrobiaceae bacterium | reverse complement strand
TCGATGGCCAACAGCGCCTCCCGCACGAACGGCAGGTCGCGCGCTTCGACCCCCTGCTCGCCCGCCTTGTCCTCGGCCGCGCGCTTGTCGGCGATGTACAGCGCGAACACGTTGCCGTAGGTCTGGAAGAACTGTGCCTCGCTCATTGCGTCGCGCATGCCGCGATAGAACTCGAGCGATGCACTGATCGCGGCGGAGGCAGCCTTCTCGAGCTTCATCACGGCGTTGTCCGGCTCGACGCTCGCGCGCTGCGACTTCACCGCCTGCGCGGCCGGCGCGAGCCATGCAAGCCATGGATTGATGTCGGAGAGCGACCACCGCTGAAAGCGCAGCGACTGGAACTGACGACCGAGCCGGGCGGTGAATTCGTTCGCCATCGACTGCACCAGCGGCTGCATGAACAGCTCGTAGGCGCGCTGGTTGAAATCGGAGATCGCCGATACGGCTTCGAAAGGCCGCTCGTCGTTGCGCTCGAAACGATTGAGCCGCGCGGCGATCGCCTCGAGCGTCACCTCGCGGAAGTCCACTTCGTATTCGGGCTTGCCGTCGGCGCCCTTGAGCTCGTTGATCGCCATGGCGTACAGCCCCGGCGTCAAGGCTTCGATCGACTTCAGCACCGAGACGATCTGCGCGTGCTCCTTCTTGGCGACCTTGCCCGACACGAAGATGCCGAGGTGACCGATGCTCTGGTGCAGCAGGCCGACGATGACCTGGCCGCAAGCCTTGATCTCGTCGGTGGACTTGTACACGTCCGCGACCCAATTGAACGCCTGTTGCGGCGGCGTGATGTTGTCGCCCACCGATGCGAACAGGACGATCGGCGCCTTGATCTCGCGCAGGTCGAAGGCCTTGCCGCCGCTGGCCTTGGTCTCACCGCTCCAGAGCTTGTTGCCCACGAACAGATTGCGCGTGATCCACTCGATCTCCTCGCGATTCATCAGGTAGTACCCGCCCCACCAGCGTTCGAAGTCGAGGAAGCGCGGGGGCTCGGTGTCGACGTTCGCGTAGAGGTGGTAGTACTTGTCCCAGAACGTGTTCGCGGGATTGAGATTCTCGAAGTTCTCGACCAGGTAGGCGCCGTCGAACACGCCGTTGCCCAGATCGGAGGTCAGCGAGGCGAGCCAGGTCCCACCGAGCATGCCGCCGGCGTAGCGCATCGGGTTGTCGCCCTCGCCCGGTTGCCACGCGCCGCCCCAATACGACATCGGCGAACCGTTGATCACGATCGGGCCCGTGTCGTCGGGATCCGATGCCGCGAGCATCATCGCCGCCCAGCCACCCTGACAGTTGCCGACGATCGCCGGCTTGGCGCTGTCGGGATGCAGCTCGCGCACCTTCTTGATGAACGCCTTCTCCGCTTCGCAGACGTCGAGCAGCGTCTGGCCCGGCTCCGGATCGCGGAAGAAGATCACGAAGTACACCGGATGTCCTTCGCGGATCGCGACACCCACCTGCGAATCGTCCTTGAAGCCGCCGATGCCGGGACCGTGCCCGGCACGCGGATCGATGATCACGTACGGTCGGCGCTTGGGATCCACCGTCACGCCCTCGGGCGGGATGATGCGCACCAGCGCGTAGTTCACCGGGCGCGCCAGCGTGCGGCCGTCGACCACCGTCTCGTAGGCGAAGTGCAGGACCGGCGGAAGGCCTTCGATCGTGCGCTCGATGAAGTTGTTGCCGCGCTGGCGCAGCGTGTCCCAGAACAGGATCGAGCGCTGCGCGTTGTCGACCGCGTACTGGTACGAGTCGGCCCACACCTTCGCCGCGGCCGCGGGATTGCTGAACAGGGCGGCGATCCCGTTCTGGTCGAAAGCCTTCTGGATGTCCGCGGCGAAGCGTTCCTGCGCGATCTTCGCGCGCTTGTTGAAGACCAGCGATACCTTGGTGGAAATGTCGTGGCTGTGTGCCAGTTGGCGACCGATGTCCATCGTTCTATGCCTCGAGGTGATTGCGCGTGTGCGACGCGATGGCGACTCGTTCATCATCGGCGCACGCGCTGGCGAACGTCTTCGCAATTCTCGACATGGCAACAGGCGCGCACGCTCGCGCCGCGCCGGGTCGCACGAAGTGCGCCGCGCGAGCCTCTTCGTGCGCTGCGGGGTGCTACACGAGAAGCTTCAGCAGCCGCTTCGCGAGCTCCTCGAGTGGAATGACGGTGAGGAGCAGAGGCGCAATGGGCGCGAGCGTTGCCACACCGAGTGCCACGATCATCTGCCGCGTGATCGGAATGCTCCGCGTGTTGCGCACCGTCTCGAGACTGTTCGACAGGTCGGCCAGCGACTGGATGTCACCGCTGCCGAGCGGCGTTCCCGCCGCAGGAGAGCCTCCAGGCAGCCAGGTGTGCTCGAAGTCCACGACGTAGCGCTGCGCGAGTCGACCGTAGGCCCGCAGCGCTGCGCGCTTTGCCCTTGCGATCTGCGGTGCGAACACCGCGAGCGGACCCAGCACCAGCAACAACAGAAGTGCGACGACCACGGCGATCTCGACCTTCGCGTCCGCGAGCGTCGAGCCCTGGTAGAGAATCCGGTTGGCGATTGTTCCCGATACCACGACCCCGTGTGCCATCAGGAGCGGAACGAAGGCGAACACCGTGTTCGACAGGAAGCCAAGTCCCGCCATGCGATCGGCGTGCATGGCCGACACATTCAGCGGGATGCGGGACACGTGCCACAGGAAGCGCGACCACACTAAAAGCCTGAAATACCAGCGCAGCAGCAGGAACTGGAAGATCGGCACGCTCACGTAGGCGTACCAGAAGCCGGTCAACGTCAGGCGCGGGCCTTGCGCCGTGGGCTCGGCGTACCAGGTCGGAACGTCGAGCACCGCGAACTGGCTCCACAGGATCGGGATGCCCGCCCCGTATACGAGCAGCACCATGGCGACCTCGGCCAGCCTGGAGTTGCGCAACCGCATCGCGGCACGCACCGCGTTCTCGAAGCGCACGATGGTGCCCGGTGTTACCAGGTCCCGCACGACGAACTCGTTGGCGATCGGCCGGATGCGCTGATGTACGACCAGCTCGGCAATGATCAGCAGCGGAAGCGCGAGGAGAAAGCGTGCGTGGGCCTGGATATCCTTGAGGAACGGCACCGCGAGATCGCCGCCAATCGCGCTGCCGCTGGCAACCGACAGCAACAGCAGCGGCGCCCAGGCGATCATCGAGATCACGACCATGCGCCGGCGCGCGAGCTCCAGCGCGTCGCCGCTCACGTGCGCGCGTCGCAACAGCTGGAAGAAGGGCCCGCCGAGGATGATCGAAAAATCGGTGCGATCCCCTCCGCTGTCGTGGCGCTGTCCGACCTTGCCGCCGAAGCTGCTCGAAAGGTCAGTCAGCATGGCATTTCCCGGTCGCGGGTTCCGCATTCGCGGGGCTGCGCCGAAGCGCGAGCCTGCACCACTCGTTGTCGACGCATCAGCGCGGGGCCGCGATGCATCATCGTTTCAGTCGATTATCTTCCATCCATCGGGCGTCTTGCACACATTCCACGTGCTTGCGTTGTTCCGGCCTTTCGCCGACGCGGCGTAGTCGACCTTGCGACATTGCATCCCGTCGCGCGCAAACGACTTCTTCGGCGTCACCGATCCGGACGCGCCCGTCGCAGGGTTCTGCCAGCGATAGGTGGTTCCGTTTTCGCCGCTGTCCAGCGCGTTCTCGACCGCCGTCTTCGCCATTTCGCGATCTTCCGGCGTCATGTGCGTCGATGGCAGGCTGTCGATCACGGACCGTGTCACCGACATGCCGGTCATCGGTGCCAACGCGAGCAGCACCAACGCAAGCGTCGCGCACGTTCTGGAGGTTCGCATGAAGAACCCTTTCCTCGTCGACTCGACTGTTACGGATCATCGCTCGGTGCACAGCCCGACGTCCTCGCAATTCGCGACATGGCGCGGCGCCGAGTGCGCCAGGGGCGACGGCGTCATCCGCCAGCCCGGTCTCCGGCCCCCTCCTTCAGTCGCTTCACGATCTCATCGACGATCCGGATGGTCTGCGCATCGCCGAGCGCGCCGGCGGCGCTCTCGCGCAACTGGTAGTGCATCATCATGACGTTGCGCAGCTTCGCGAAACCGATCGGGTTCTTGCTACCGCAAACCGAATCGTCGTTCTTCAGTATCCGGTCGATGACCCCCGGCTCGAGAATCTTGACATTGCAGATCGTCGCGAGGCGCACGATTTCGCGGTCGACCTCGCCGAGGTTCTTCGCCCACCACGCTGTGCCGAGGCTGCTCTGTGGCTTTTTCATGTCCGATCCTTTGCGGGCGCGCAGTCGACTTCACCGCCCCTGGCCACGCCGCATCGATGGGCGCGACCCATCCCCGTCGCGCGCACCGCGCGGCGGCCACGATGTTGAAATGATGAACGCCCCTTCTTGCCGGTTTCCTTGCATTTCTGGACATGCCGGCGATTCGATTCCGCATCGAGGCGGGTTGCAGCCGATGGCGCGTAACAGGGTCGCCCCGAAAGGGCTGCGCTTCACACGGCGCGGCGGAACGCGCGTGGAGTTGCGCAGCCGGAATCTCCTAACGCTCCTTCACCTGGACGCGCGCGTCGACCACGATGTCATTGCCGTCGAATTCGAAATAGGCGTCCTTCGCCGTGGTCCGTTTGGTCGAGAAGGTGCCTGTGTAATCGGTGTACGAATAGCGCACTTCGGTTCCACCGGCATTCACGAACGGGTAGACGGCCGCGCCGGCCGGCTTGCCCAGCAAGTCGACGACCTGTGCGCGGGTCATGCCACGGGTCACCGTGAGAGCCTTCTGGACGTCGAAGTCGCTCGACTCGGCGTCGATGTTGCTGCTCACCACGTACGCGACCAGTACGTTGTCCAGGAAGCAATACGACGCCGACCGTCCGAGCAGACCCTTGCCTTGCGCGGTCCCGCCCGCCTTGTACGAGTCGTAGTCGAGGCACTGCAGCGTGACGCCGTTGACCGTCGGCGTGGTCGCGTTGGTCGCCGGCCCGACCAGGGCGATCACCTGGTTCGATGTCGTCTGCCCGAGGCGCAGCTGGTCCGGCGCGGCGCTGTTGAACGGGGTGCCGACCGTGAAGCAGCCGCCCAGCGTTGCAGCCAACGCACACGCGATGAAAGGGGTCGCGATACGCATGATCATCTCCTATTGCACGCGGTGCGACGCGCGCCAGCCAGGATCATGCTGCGACGACGCGATCGCATCGCTACGACGCGTAGTGGACGCCCAGGCGGCTCGGCCTGCTTTGATCTACGTCACGAGAAGCGGCCACCGTCCGCGATCGCGAGCGAACCGATCGCGCGACGTGCGCGCCGGCGCCTCGTCTGGAGGCTCGCTAGGCCGGCGCTGCGGTCGCTGTTCATGCGAACCGCTCCAACGCGCAAATCGTGTAGAAGAATGCGGGCGCTGCAAAGACGAGCGCGTCCGGACGCAACGCTACTGCGACGAACGATTCGCGCCCCGGGTTCGCGCGCGACACGTCGCGACGGACGCATGTCAGCACACGGCAGCCCATCGCTCCAGCGAGCGCTGCGACCGACGCGAGGCTGCCCGCCACGATCGGCGAAAACGGCGTGATAGCGCTGAGCGCGACGCCGACAATGGCGGGTGCCGCCACGACAGCCGCGCGAGCGATGCGTGCAGGCACCGGATCGTGCAACGCGTCTCGAGAAGCGGCGCGAGTGATCGACACGGCGTACGAGCACTGGGTCGCCAGCGCGATCAAGGCCGCGAAAACGAGGGTGCCGACGGCGCTTGGACCACGCCCGGCAGCCTCCAGCATAAGGAGCGCCGGAAGGTGGGACGCGCAATAGACAAAGGCCATCACACCCCGGTGTCGTTCGGCGACGCGCTCCACCAGGGCCCGCCTCTCGCCTTGCGCGAGCGACCACAAAGGTAATGCGATGACCGTCATCAGAGGCACGATGGTTGCGAAAAGATCGTAGCGGCCCGCGACGACGAACGCGTATTGCAGCGGAACGCACAGCAGGCAGCAACCGCTCGCGACGGGATCACGCGACGCACGAATGCGCTGCGCGGCGAGGAATGTTGCCAGCCACGCGGTGGACAGGATCGCGAACGACGCCACGACCGTGTCGGCGCCCAGCGACAGCGCAACGAGAATCACGGGCCACGACGATCGCGCGGCGATGCCATCCGCGCGCAGCGTCCAGCGCAGGCTCGTGCGCTGCGTCGAGGTTCGTTCGTGCGCCAGCGCGACCAGGGCGATGGCGCAACACAACGACGCGCCGATGGCGAGGATCGGTGGTGACACCGGCACTCCGGTCATCGATGCAGTGCGAAACGTTACGCGCCCGCGGCGGCAGCGCGAGCGGAGCGGCGTCGACCCAACCACCAGCCCAGCGCTGCGCCGACCAGCAGACACACCGCGCCA
>DATKLH010000353.1:0-2705 GCA_035542515.1 Casimicrobiaceae bacterium | reverse complement strand
GCGCAGAAGCCCAGCGCCTCGTAGCTGATGAGCTCGTTGTGCGCGAAGCAGTCGTGCAACTCGCAGACGTCGATGTCTTCGGGACCTAGGCCCGCGGCCGCGTAGGCGCGTTGCGCGGCCTCGCGTGCCATGTCGTAGCCGACCAGCGATAGCATCGATCGGCTCGCGAACGTGCTCGGCGTGTCGGTTGTCATGATCTGGGAAGCGATGCTCACGGTCGTCGACAAACCGTGACGTTGCGCATAATCGCTGCTCGCAAGAATCGCGGCTGCGGCACCGCAGGTCGGCGGGCAAGCCATCAATCGCGTCATCACGCCGGGCCACACGACCTTGTCGGCGAGCACTTCTTCGGTGCTGACGACCTTGCGGAACAGTGCGAAGGGATTGTGGGCCGCGTGCCGACTCGCCTTCGCGCGCACCGCCGCGAACGTCGCAAGCGATGTGCCGTAGCGACGCATGTGTTCGAGTCCCGCGCCGCCGAAGTAGCGCAGCGCGAGCGGAATGCCGGGTTCGCCCACGACTTCGTTGCAGACCTGGTCGAAACGATCGAACGGCGTGGGTCGATCGGTGAACTTGACCCCAAGTGCGCCAGGCTCCATCTGCTCGAACCCGAGCGCGAGCACGCAATCGGCCGCGCCGCTCAGGATCGCCTGCCGAGCGAGAAAGAGCGCTGTCGATCCCGTGGAGCAGTTGTTGTTGACGTTCACGATGGGCACGCCGCTCATGCCGACTTCGTAGAGCGCGCGCTGTCCGCAGGTCGAGTCGCCGTACACGTAGCCGACGCATGCCTGCTGGATGTCCGCGTAGGTGAGACCCGCATCGGCGAGCGCGCGCCGTGCCGCCTCGGCGCCCATCTCGAAGTAGGCGGCGCTCGCGCCGGGTTTGGCGAACGGGATCATGCCCACACCGGCGACGACGACGCGATTCATGGCTTGGGCCGCTCCTGCGACGCTATTGCAGCGTGGTGTTGCCGGTCCACGCGCTCATCTGTCGTTGCGCGAGCACCTTGAGGTCGTCCCGCACCACCTTGCCGTTCGCGTTGCGCGGCAACTCGGCGACGCGCAGATAGAACTCGGGGGACTTGCTGCGGAGCTTTTCGCTGCAAAGCGCGCGCAGCGTCTCGATGTCCAGCCCCGGGTCCGCGACGATCGCCGCGCAGATGCGCGGAATGCCCGTCGCGTCGGGCGCGGCGAACGCCGCGCAGTCGCGAACCATCGGCGATTGCAGCAGCACTTCCTCGATGACCACCGGGTTCACCTTGTTGCCACCCGCGTTGATGATTTCGCTGGCGCGCGATCCGAGCACCAGCAAACCATCCGGCTGTACCTTGCCGACATCGCCCGGATAGACCCAGCCGTGGCGAAAAACTTCCGCCGAACGCTTGGGATCCCCGACGTAGGCATCGGCGCAGATCGGGCTGCGCACGCGCAGCGTGCCCTCCTCGCCGCGCGGCAGCGGAACATCGTTCTGATCGACCGCTTGCACCTCCACGCCGGGATACACGTAGCCCACCGCGCTCGCATCGTGGTGGACGAGGTCCTTGTGCGCCTCGGCGATGCCGCCGGTTTCCATCGCGCCGTACACGGTGATGATGTTCGCGCACAGGCGTTGTCGCGCGATTTCGTAAAGACGGTTCGGCAGCAGGCTCCCGCCCACCTCGACCATGCGCAGCGATGGCAGGCCGCTGAAATCGGGCGGAAGGCTGTCGATCACCATGCGCAGGGCCAGTGGCGAGATGATGAGGTATCCGACGCGAAAGCGGCCGATGCAGGGCGCGACTTCCTCGGTCCTGACCGCCAGCACGGCGGTGGTGCCGCTCATGAAGATGCGCAGCAGGTTGAAATAGCCGTACTGCGTCATCGGGACCACGTAGACGACGGTGCGCGCGTGATCGGGTCCCGGAACGGCGAGCCACTTCATCTGCGCACGTCGGGTGAGCAGGTCGTGCGACATCACGCAGTGCTTCTCCACGCCGGTGGTGCCCGACGACGCGAAGATGCGGCACGGTGCGCTGCCGCCGGGATGTGCTTCAACCGGCTTGACGCCGTCGATCGCGGCGGGCACGCGCCACCAAGCGGTATCGACCACGATGTTCTGGCCCGCCGAGGGTATCGCCGCGCCGGGTTCGCAGAAATACATCTTGAGCAAGCCTTCGGGCAGCGAAGCAGGCGCTCCGACGATGCCCAGACGCGCCAGCGCCAGAGCGAACACGATGGTCTGCGACAGGTCGTTGAAATAGTGCCCGACGATGTCGCCCGGTTTCAATCCGTACGACGCGATCCGATGCGCCACGAAATCGATTGCGCGATCGAGCTCGCGATACGAGACGTTCTGCCCGTCCGGACGCATCAACGCCGGTACGTAGGGCGTCGCGCGGGCGTGGCGACGGATCGGGTCGGTAACGTTCATGATCGAGGGGCGCTAAGCGCGTGCAAAGGCGTCGGCGAAACATGGCGGGCCGCGTAATTCGACCGAGGCCGTGGAGTGAAACTGCTGCACGTCATGCCGCCGCCGTCAGTACGCTCACCAGCCCGTTGCTCGACACGCGACCGAGATCGCCCGTGGGCAACCACTGTGACGAATCCGCGTCGCCGGCGATCGGAAGCGCCGTATCGCTGCGCGCGCCGAGCGGACCCACCGCGTCGATGCCGAGCGGTGCGCCACGCTGATCCAGAGCATGCACTCCCACGTCCGGCAGCAGATAT
>DATKLH010000352.1:0-13267 GCA_035542515.1 Casimicrobiaceae bacterium | reverse complement strand
AGCCTCGCGCGGATAACCCTGCACGCGCAGCCCGTAG
Organism: Casimicrobiaceae bacterium; assembly: GCA_035542515.1. GTDB lineage: Bacteria > Pseudomonadota > Gammaproteobacteria > Burkholderiales > Casimicrobiaceae > VBCG01. The sequence goes on along the minus strand of DATKLH010000352.1, from coordinate 13,230 downwards.
GCGACGTTCTGCTCGACCGTGAGCCAATGGAACAGCGCATCCGCCTGGAACACGAAACCGCGCTCGCGTGACGGTCCCTCGATCGGCTTGCCGTCAAGCAGAAGGCGACCCGCCGTGGGCTTTTCGAATCCCCCGATGATCGACAGCAGCGTCGATTTTCCGCAGCCGCTCGGCCCCACGATGCTGACGAACTCGTTTGCACCAACGCCGAGCGAAACATCGTGGAGCGCGCTGAATCCGCCCGGCACGCGCTCCGATTCGAAAACCTTCGACAGGCCTTGCGCCGTGAGAAGCTCGGCCATCCGCTTACTTCGGGAGGAACTGGCCGTCGATGAGATCGGACGCGCTGAGCTTGGTCTTGATGTAGCCCCACTTGTAGAGGAAGTCGGCGAACTGCTGGGTGTACTCGGCGCTTGGCCGTCCGTCGCGGCGGCGAAACACGTTCGACCACGCCGCGTCGATGGTCGCGCGCGGAAGGCCCAGGTATTTCGCCGAGATGGTCTTCGCTTCCTCGGGATTGTCCATCACCCACTGCTGCGCGCGCACCACCGTCTGCACGATGGCACGCACCGCGTCGGGATGCTTGCCGATGGCACTGACGGTCGCGGTAATGGAGTCGTTGTCGTGGCCGGGGAAGATTTCCTGTCCGGTCGCGAGGAGTCTTCCGCCGCCAAGCACCGCGTCGGTGACCAGCGGCTCCCATAACGTGATCGCATCGACCTGCTTGCTGTTGAGTGCCTGCTTCTGGTCGGGCGCCGCCACTTCGATGAACTTGACGTCCTTCGCCGGATCGAGTCCCGCCTTTTCCAGGCCGCGACGCACGATGAAGTCCTGCATGTTGCCCTTAGCCGGGATCGCGATGGTCTTGCCGCGCAGCTGCGCCATGCTCGTGATGCCGGAGTCGGGACGCACGACGACGCCCTCCCCGGCAACACCGGTGTTGACGACGATCTTCGCTGGCAGGCCGCGCCCGGCCGCAGTCACGATGACGGCCACGCCGAGCTGGCCGATGTCGATCTGATCGGCGGCCATCGCTTCGGCCACCGCCGGACCCACGTTGATCTCGCGGCGCTCCATCTTGTAACCGACCTTGCCCAGCGCTTCGTCGAACCAGCCCTTGTCGATGGCGACGAACACCGGCGCCATGAACAGGTTCTTCTGATGTGCGAACCGGATGACCTTCTGCTGCGCGAGTGCGGGAACACTGCCCACCGTCGCGAGCACCAACGCCAACAAGAGAGCGACTCTTTTCATGGTTCTCCTCCAATGACGCGTGTGGACGACCCCTGTTTGGCGGACGGCGGCGCGGTCGCGGATCAGGAACCCGCGGACTGCATCGCCGATGCCGCCGATCGCGGTGCGATCAGCGAGGCCTTGTGGTTGTCGACAAAACCGGTGTACACCCGGCCAGCGCGAAATTCGGGATGGTCGAGGGTTGCGCGCAGGAAATCGATGTTGGTCGTGAGCCCGCCGATATCGATGCCGGCGAGCGTTTGCAACGTGCGCTCGATCGCGGCCGCGCGGGTGGGGCCGTGGCAGATCACCTTGGCGATCATCGGGTCGTAGAAGAACGTCACCTCGTCGCCGGCACGGAAGCCGGTGTCGATGCGCACCTCCGGCGAGCGCTGCGGCAACTCGAACCGCGTCAATCGGCCCGGCGAAGGCATGAAGTTACGGGTCGGATTTTCCGCGTACAGCCGGCACTCGATCGCGTGACCGCGCGCGACGATGTCGTGCTGATCGATGCGATCGAGCGTGCCGCGTGCCTGCTCGATCTGCATCGCCACCAGGTCGCGGCCGGTGGTCATCTCGGTCACCGGATGCTCGACCTGGATGCGCGTGTTCATCTCGAGGAAGTAGAACTGCAGCGAGTCGGCGTCGACCACGAACTCGATGGTGCCGGCCCCCTCGTAGCGCTCGTCGCCGCTCAGGCGCGTCGCGGCTTCGGCCATCTGCGCGCGAATGTCGGCGGGCAAGCCCGGCGCGGGGGATTCCTCGATCACCTTCTGGAAGCGCCGCTGGATGGAGCAGTCGCGCTCGTACAGGTGCACCGCGTGTCCGTTGCCGAAGCCGAACACCTGGATCTCGACGTGACGCGCGCGCTCTATGTAGCGCTCGAGGTAGATCGTGCCGTCGCCGAACGCCTTCGCCGCCATGGACTGCGTGGCCTCGGCGATCTCGCGCAGCTTCTCCGGGGCGTCGACGCGACGCATGCCGATGCCGCCTCCGCCCGCGGCCGCCTTGACCAGCAGCGGGTAGCCGACGCGCTCGGCACTCTGCTCGAGCTTGGCGAGATCGCCGACTGCGAAGCGCTCGCTACCCGGCAGGATCGGAACGCCTGCTTCGAAAGCGAGCGTGCGCGCGCGTTGCTTGTCACCCATGTCGCGGATCACGCGCGGCGACGGGCCGATCCACGCGAGACCCGCCGCCTGGACCTGCTCCGCGAACGCGGCGTTCTCCGCGAGGAATCCATAGCCGGGATGGATCGCATCGGCACCGCTGGTGCGCGCCGCATCGAGCAGGCGATCGGCGCGCAGATAGCTCTCGCGCGCGGGCGCTGGGCCGATCGCAACCGACTCGTCGGCGAGCGCGACGTGCAGCGCATTCGCATCGGCCTCGGAATGGACCGCGACGGTGCGGATTCCCATCGTGCGGCAACTGGCGACGATGCGGCAGGCGATCTCGCCGCGATTGGCGACCAGGACCTTCTTCATGCGCAGCCGCTCAGACGTCGATGCGCGCGACGACCATGCCGTCGCTGACGGTGTCGTTTTCGCGCACGAGCATTTCGCGCACCACGCCCTCCTCGGGTGCGGTCACCGGGATCTCCATTTTCATCGACTCGAGGATGAGCACGGGCTCATCCTCGGCGACCTTGTCGCCGGGTTGCTTGAGCACCTTCCACACGGTGCCCGCGATGTCTGTCTTCAGTTCGATGGTAGGCATGCGTTGCTCCGATTCGATGCATCAGGCTTGCAGGACGATCTTGCCGCTGTGTCCGGCGCGCTCCATGAGGCGGTGCGCCTGGGCCGCCTCCGCGAGCGGCAGCACCTCGCCGACCACCGATTTCAGTTGTCCGCTCGCGAACAGCGGCCATACCTTGGCTTCGAGCTGGCGCGCCACTTCGGTCTTGAACGCGTCGGGCCGGCTGCGCAGCGTCGACCCGGTGTAGTGCAGGCGCTTGAGCATGATGGGCATGAGGTCGACCTCGACCTTCGAGCCCAGTGCGAAGGCAAGCTGCACGATGCGACCGTCGTGCCGCGCGGCCTTGATGTTGCGCGCCACGTACGGACCCGCGACGATATCGAGAATGACATCCGCTCCGCCGAATTGCTTGCGCACGATCTCGACGAAATCCTCGTTCGCGTAGTCGATCACGCGATCGGCGCCGAGCTGTGCGCACAAGGCGATACGCTGCGCCGGGCTGTCGGTTGCGACGACCTTCGCACCGAATGCCTTGCCGAGCTGGATCGACGCGGTGCCCAATCCGCCGGCACCGCCGTGCACGAGGAAGGTCTCGCCCGCGGCCAGGTGCGCGGTCATGAAGATGTTGCTCCACACGGTGAAATACGCCTCGGGCAGCGACGCCGCTTCCTTGAGCGTCAGGCCCGTGGGGATCGGCAGGCAGTGATCCTCCAGCACCGCACAGTACTCGGCATAGCCTCCGCCGTTGGTCAACGCGCAGACACTATCGCCAACCTTCCAGCGTCGCACTTCCGCGCCGATTGCAGCGACCTCACCGGCGATCTCCAGCCCCAGCGTCTTGGTCGCGCCCTCGGGCGGCGGATAGAGGCCCTTGCGCTGCATGATGTCGGGACCGTTCACGCCTGCAAATGCGACCTTCACCAGCACTTCGCGCGGTCGCAAGGTCGGCACCGCATCGGTGGAGATCGCCAGCACTTCCGGCGCTCCCGCCGAGGACATGGCAACCAGGCGCATCGATGGAGGTGATGAATCGCTCATCTGCATTCCATTTCGTCGTGGGTTCGGTAACTCCGATGGCAAAGCGTCACCGCCGCGCGCAACGCTCCTCGATCCAGCGCACCGCGCGCAGGGCCTGCGCCGCGTCGACGAGCTCGTCGTAGACGGGGATGCCGGCGGCGAGAATGCGCTCGCGATACTGACGTCGCCGCTCGTCGAGGTCGGGCGAGCCATCGACGCGCAGCGCAATGACGACGTGGGTGCGACCGACATGGGCCTTTTGAACTTCCAGCGCGGCCGCAACCAGGTTGTCGATCGGATCCGCTCCACCGCGACCGACGAACGACGCCAGGTTGATGTGCATGACCAGCGCATCGGGCAACGCCGATTGGTAGACGATCTGCAGGATGCGGCCGGCCACGCGCCCTTCGTCTTCCTGCAGCGTCGCGACGGGTGCGTCGATGGGATTCGCGACGCTGGTGCCCGGCGGCAGCTTCAGCGCCTCGAGGCGCGCGATGGTGGCCGCGTCGAACGGCATGACGTCGAGACCGCACTCGGCGAAGGCGTCGGCGGCGAGCACACTGGTCCCTCCGCCGTTGCCGAACAGCACGACGCGGCGGGTCGGCTGCTGCCGCAGCGAGAGGAACTGGAACGCGAGCAGCGCGTCGATGAACTGATCCACCGTCTCGACCAGCACGCAAGGCGTTTGCTGCGTGAGCGCCTGCCATGCGCGACCGTCACCGGCCATCGCACCGGTGTGCGACAACGCGGCCGCGCGTCCCTGCGACGAGCGACCGCCGCGGAGGATCACCACCGGCTTGGGCGCCGGCGTGGAGCGCAGGACGTCGAAGAAACGCCGGCCATCCTTGACGTCCTCGAGGTACAGACCCACGACGCGCGTTTGCGGATCGGCGAGATAGAACTCGAGCAGATCGACGGGACCGATGTCGGCGCTGTTGCCTACGGTGACCAGTCCGCTGAACCGGACGCCGCGCCACTGGCCGCGCTTGATGATGTCGGTTCCCAGTCCGCCGCTTTGCGAGATCACGCCGACGTTGCCGACTTCCCGCGGCGCGCCGACGGGAAACGTCACTCCGCCGCGCGGCGAATACATGCCGAGCGAATTGGGACCGAGGATGCGACAACCGCCTTCGCGCGCGCCTTCGAGGAGTCGCTGCTGCAGGTCGGCACCGCCGCTCACCTCGCCGAAACCGCTCGAGATCACATGCGCGAAGCGCACGCGTCCATTCGCGTTGCGCAGCAGGTCGGGAATGGCGCGCGCGCCGATCGCCACGTACGCGTAGTCGACCGGTTCCGGCGTCTGAGCAAGACTCGGATAGCAACGCAGGCCTTCGATCTCGCTCGCTTCGCGATGAATCGGGTAGATCGTGCCGGGGTAGCCGAATTCCTTCATGCGGCGAATGAATGTATTCGCGATGGTCGTGGACGTCGTCGAGGCGCCGAGCACCGCCACCGTCCGTGGCGCGAACAACGGCGTGAAGCGCTCGAGGGCCGTTTTCGCGTCGAACGTGCGCGCCTCGGGCAACGTCGCATGATGCTCGGCCAGGACGAACCGCGCATCCACGACGGTGGCGCCGCGTTCATGGGCGATGACCGGATTGAGGTCGAGCTCTTCGATGTCGCCTTCATGCGCCATCATCACGCCATCGGCGCCGCCGATCCTGAGCAGAAGCTCGACCACCGCGTCGCGATCGACCGCCTTGCGCCCGCGCACGCCGCCAAGCATCCGCGCGGCGCGGAGCTCGTCGAGCATTGCAAGCGCATCGTCGCGCTTGATCGGGCACAGGCGAAACGCAACGTCGCCGAGCACTTCGACGAAGATGCCCCCGAGGCCGACCATGATCATCGGCCCGAACTGCGCGTCGCGGATGGCGCCGATCACGAGCTCGAGACCCGCCGCGCACATCTCCTCGATCAGGTAGCCGTCGACGCGTGCGCGGCTCACCGCGGGCTGGCGCGCGATGGTCTGTATCGCGGTTCGCACCTCGTGCGGCTCGCGCGCGCCCAGCACGACGCCGCCGACATCGCTCTTGTGCAGGATGTCCTGGGAGAGCACCTTGACCGCGAACGGGCCGCGCAGGGTCGCGAGCGGAGTATCGATGTGGTCGGCGCCCTCGACGACGGCGAACTTCGGCACCGGCACGCCGAACGCCGCGAGGAAGCGCTTGCCGTCGGCTTCGTTGAGCGAGCGTCGTCCCGTCTCGCGCGCTCGTCGAATCAGGTCTTTCGGCAGCATCGTGGGGGTCAGTAGCTCGTGGGCCAGTTCTGCATCAGGTGCTTGCCGACGCCACCCCCGCGACGCGACCGGTACACGTCGAACATCCGGATCAGGTAGTCGCGCGTTTCCTGCGGCTTGACGATGTTCTGCAGCGAGAAGATGGTCGCCATGTCCCACACCGCGTCGTTCTTCCGGATCGAAGCGAACGCGTCGTCGAAGCCCTCGTTGCCGGGCGACAGGCCGTGCACGATGGTGGTCGCGAAGGTCGGATCCATGAAGCTCACCTCCGCGGTGGGCCACGCGATCATCTCGTCGTTGTGACGCCCGCCTCCCATCGCGACGTACGCACGGCCGTAGGCCTTGCGCACGATGACCGTGATGCTGGGCACCGTGATGAACGAAGTCGCGTTCATCATGTTCATGATCCAGCCCGGCGCGCCCTTGCGCTCGGCGTCCTTGCCGACCACGAATCCCGGCGTGTCGACCAGTCGCAGGAGCGGGATGTTGAAGCTGTCGCACAGCACCTGGAAGTCGATCACCTTGCGGCACGCCTCGGCCGAAAGCGCACCCCCGCCGACCATCGGGTTGTTGGCGATGATGCCGATCGACTTGCCGCCCAGGCGTGCCAGTGCGGTCACCGCGGCGCGTCCGAAGCGCGGCTTGAGCTCGAACACGCTGTCGCGATCGGCGATCACCGCGACGATCTTGCGCATGTCGTAGACCTGCGTGCGCTTCTCGGGAAGGATGTCGAGGAGCGCCTGCTGGTCCTGTCCGGCGTCCGCGCTCGGCTCGCGCGCGGGCGGCAGCTCCATGTTGTGCGAAGGCATGTAGCTCAGGAAGCGACGGACCTCCTGCATCGCTTCCGCATCGGTGTCGACGAAGCGATCGATCAGACCGGTGAACTCGGCATGAATGCGCCAGCCGCCGAGGTCTTCGGGATCGACCTTCTCGCCGATCGCCATAGACACCAGGCGCGGGCTCGACACCGCCATGATCGAGCCCTTCTTCATCACGGCGAAATCGGAGCAACAGCACAACCACGCGGAGGATCCGAACGAGGTATCGAGCGCCGTGGCCACCCACGGATTCTCGCGCGAACGACGGAACTGCGTGGGATCGTTCCCCAGCAGCAACCCCATGCCGCGCGAACCCATCGCGTCGGGCAAGCGCGCACCGGTCGATTCGCCGACGTGCACGAACGGCATGCCCTTCTCGGTCGCGGTGCGGCGCACGTGACCCATCTTCTTGGAGTTGGTCGCGCTGGTCGACGCGCCGCCGACGGTGAAATCGTTCACGACGACCGCGACATCGCGGCCGTCGATTTTCGCGAAACCGACGAGCTTGCCGTCGCGGGGCGTCTTGGCCTCGTCCTCCTTGTACACCCCGGAGGCGCCCAGCAGTCCGGTCTCGACGAACGAGCCCGGATCGACCAGCAGATCGAGCCGCTGCTGTGCGTTGAGCTGACCGCGGCTCGCGCGTTTCGCGAGCTTTTCCGGACCGCCCATGCGGCGTGCGTGCTCGCGTCGCCGGTCGAGCTCCGCGAGAAGTTCCTCGTGTGCCATGCGCTTTAGTCCTCGATGCCTTGCGCGCGACCGGCCCCGCGCCGCGCAAAGTCGTCAAAGGTAGGCTGCCCGCGCTGATGCGTCAATGAGGCCATAACCGACTTACTTGATACACTTGCAGCATCATGGCCAAGGCCCACCCTTCCCTGCTGCAGCCGCGGCAGCTCGCGGCGATCGTCGTCGTGGCGCGGACCGGATCGATGCATTCTGCCGCACGCGAGCTGGGCATCCCGCAGCCGGCGTTGTCGCGCCTGATCGCGGCTTCCGAGAAGACGCTCGGCGTTCCGCTGTTCGAGCGTTCGCGTTCCGGCACCCGTCCCACCGAGGCCGGCGAGCGCGTGCTGAGGCAGGGCGCGTTCGCGCTACGCGCGCTCGAAGGCATCGCCGAAGCGGCCCGCGAGTCGCTTCCCGTGGTCAGGGTGGGATGCATACCGCGCGTGATGCACGTGCTGATTCCCTATCTGCTCGCGCAGTTGAGCGACGGCAGCGCGCGCTTTCGCCTGCGCGTGTCGGTCGGCACGTCCAACGAGCTGGTGGCGGGCCTCGACGAAGCGAACCTCGACTTCGTCATCGGCCGCAGGGCGGCGCCGGGCGTCAGCGGCACCAAGCTCGACGCCGAGAAACTCTACACCGAGCGAACCGTCGTCGTCGGCGGTCGCGACAACCCGCTGCTGTCGGGATCGATCCATCACATTCGCGACCTGGTGGGACTCCCGTGGGTGCTGCCCAAGCGGGGGTTCCACTCGCGCGACCTGCTCGACGCCTTGATCGCGGAATGCGGTCTCGCGCCCATCGCTCCGGTGATCGAATCGAACTCGTTCGAGTCGAGTCTTTCGGTGGTCGCGGTGGCGCGATTCATGACCATCGCACCGGAGTTCGCGGCACGTCGCTTCGAGCGCCTGAGCCTCGTGCGGATCGTTCGCATGCGGCCGTCGATCGGGCAGAGCCCGATCATGCTGCAGTATCGGCCCGAACAGCGCTCGCATCCGGCGTTCGCCGCATTTCGCGCGGCGGCCATCAGCGCGGCACGCAAGGTTCATACGCACTGACCGATCGATAGCGCCGGCGCGTCCACCAGCTTGCGCCGGCCTGCGCGCGCGATTCAGACGACGGCGCGTTGACGCCTCAGCTCCGCTCGCAAGTCATCGGCCGCAATTGCGCGCGGCGTCATGTTTCGGCTCGCGGCGATCGCGGCCGCAACGCCGGCCGCGTGGCCATACGCCATGCACTGCGCCCCCATGCGCGCCGATCCGATCGCTTCGCGCGTTGCAGACAGGCATCGTCCGGCGACGAGCAGGCCATCGACCCGTTGCGGCACCAGGGAGCGGAACGGGATGTCGTAGTCACCGCCATCGCGCACGAACAGGTGCTGCCGCACGTTCGGCTCGGTCGCCGACTGGACGCTCATCGGGTACGCACCTCGCGCGATCGCGTCCGGGAAGCGCACCTGGTTCTCGACGTCCGCGCGCGTCAGCGTGTATTCCCCGCGAATCCTGCGCGACGCGCGAATCGACACCGCCGGCAACACGCTGTGCAGGAAGCACTCGCGGAATCCCGGAATGTAGCGACGCAACACCTCCAGCGCGGTGCGCAATTGACGTTGACCTTCGAGCTCCGCGCGGCTCAGCTCTCGGCCCTCCGTGGCGTCGAAAGTGATGCTGGTCACGTTCAACGTCACGATGTCGTTGCGATGCGGCAGCGGCATGATGCTGAAGCGGCTGCCGAACGGTCGCAAGCTGCCCCAGTGCGCCTTGTCGTCGCCGGTGATACCCCACTGCGTCCAGTCGCTCTTCGGGATGTAGTCGCGCACCAGGTTGGAGAGGTAGATGTACGGGCAGTCGTAGATGTCGCGCACGCGCTCCTGCATCACGCTGCGCGCGTCGAGCCGCTTCACCTCGCGCAGGTACGCATCGGCCAGCAGCACGATCCGGTGCGGGGCGCGCCGAACGTCGTCGATGAACGCACCCGTGTCGACGCCGGCCACGCGGAACAGCAGCGTCGCGTTCAGCGCCGCTTCGGGAAGATCCTGGTCGTAGGGTGCGCCCGCGCCCACCGCGACATCGGCGTCGCCCGTCGCGTCGACGATCACTTTGGCGCGCAGCTCGTGCTCGCCCGACTTGTTGTGGACTTTCACCGCAACCACCGCGCCGTCTTCCACCAGCGTGTCGGTGAGCATGGTGTGCAGCCACACGTCGACGCCGGCCTCGGCGGTCATCTCGAACAGGACGAACTTCATCACGTCCGGATCCACCGGCGTGAACGAGCCGCCGATGCCCGTGGGATTGGGCAGATGCGCGCCGGGCCGCGTTCCGCCCTGCTCCGTGATGCGATCGATCAGCGCCTGCGGCAGACCCGAGACGACCTGCTCGCCCCTGCTGTTGTGGAATGGCGTGATGTTCGCGAGCGCGTGACAGGTTCCGCCGAGATGTCCTGCCTTTTCCACGAGGCAGGTGCGCGCACCCATGCGTGCCGCGGCCAGTGCCGCGATCGAGCCGGACGTCCCGCCACCGACGACGATGACATCGAATGAATGCTGTGTCATGGATATGTACGCATGAAGTCGCTATCCCCTATCGCCTTCGCCTATCGCCTATCGCCTATCGCCTATCGCCTATCGCCTATCGCCTATCGCCCATCGCCTATCGCCCATCGCCTATCGACCATCGACCATCGACCATCGACCATCGACCATCGGCCATCGACACACATCAATCCAGCTGAATATGCGCTTCGGTGATCACCTTGCGCCACTTCGCGATGTCGCGTTGCAGCTCGGATGCGAACTCGGGCGGAGAGTTGCCCACCGCGGCGACACCTTCGCCGGCGAGCGCCTTTTGCACGTCGGGGTCCTTCGCCGCGGCGACGAATGCGCGATTGACCGCTTCGATGACCGAAGGCGGAGTACCGGCCGGCGCGAACACGCCGAACCAGCCGCTCACTTCATAGTCCTTCAATCCGGCCTCCGAAATCGTGGGAAGGTCCGGAGCGATGCGCGAACGGCTCGCGCTTGTCACGGCCAGAGCGCGCAGCTTGCCGGCGTTCACCTGCGCGAGTGCAGCAGGTGGCGTCGAGAAATAGAGGTCGACCTGCCCGCCGAGCAGAGCGGTGATCGCCGGGCCGCCGCCCTTGTAGGGAACGTGGACCATCTTCACGCCCGCTATCGACTGAAACAGCTCCGCCGCGAGGTGACCCATCGAGCCGACGCCGGGGGAAGCGTAGTTGAGCGTCTTGCCCTTCGCCACGGTGATGAGCTCGCTCACCGATTTGGCGGGAAGCGATGGCGCGACCGTCAGCACGAGCGCGGTGGAAGCGACATCGACCACCGGAATCAGGTCCTTCTCCGGATCGAAGTCGAGCTTCTTGTTGATGCTCGGAAAGGTGGAGTAGTTCGCGAAGCAGATCAGCAACGTGTAGCCATCGGCTGGAGCCTTGGCAACCAGATCGGCCGCGACCAGCCCCGCGGCGCCGCCACGATTGTCGATCACGATCGGCTGTCCAAGTTGCGCCGACGCCTTCGGCGACAGCGTTCGCGCGACGAAATCACTCGCGCCACCTACCGCCGCACCGACGATCAGTCGTATCGGTCGCGTCGGGTAGTCGGCTGCGTGAGAAGCGGTCGCCGCGAGCATGCCGATGCACGCCGCGGCGGCGAGCAATTTGCGAATCATGGAGTGTCTCCGGTTGGAATGCGTTGCGATCTCTGCCCATCCTGCGTGCAGCGGCGAGCAGGTCGGAATTGCGACGAGCCAGGACGAATCCGTCGCCGCGTTGGACCAGCTTGCGCGCAATTCTTTCCCTTCTGCTTCGCATGGCATCGATGGTGCTCGCGATGACGATCGCGCGATCCAGTGCGCGCGTCGTATCGGCTATCATGCGAAGCATGAAACTGTGCATCGTATCCGATAGCCACGACCGTTCCGACCCGCTCGCGCAGGCGGTGCGCGCGGGCGCCGCAGAAGGTGCGGCCGCAGTGATCCATTGCGGCGACCTGATCGGAACCCAGACGCTGCGCGCGGCGTTGGCGGTTGGATTGCCGTTGCACGTGATTCACGGCAACAATCTCGGCGATCCCGTATCGCTCAGTCGCTGGGCACGCGAGAGCAGCGGCCAGCTGCAATACCATGGACCCGACGCGCGCCTCGAGCTCGGCAGCCGGCGCATCTTCGTGGTGCATTATCCGGAGTACGGGTATGCGATGGCCTGCACCGGGGACTGGGACCTCGTGTGCTGCGGTCATTCCCACGTCGCCGGCGTGGAGCAGGTGCGCAACGTCAAGGACGGCTCCACGTGGCTCGTCAATCCCGGCACCGTCGCCGGTCTCGCAGCGCCGGCGACCTGGATCCTTGGCGACCTCGATGCGATGAAGTTCGAGCTGCGCACTTTGCAGCTGTGAAGATAGTTCGCGAATCACCGCGTCCACGCCAACGGCGGCATAGCATCTGAATAGTCTCCTGCCCCGCATCTCGGGCGGCATCAGCCGTCGTGTAGACGAGCACCATCAGGACCGTCGAGATCACGTTGCGCCGGACATCGTGAGCATGTGCGCAATCCGACACGGCGTCGTGTCAGCCGTACGGCGTCATGCACGAGTTGAATGCATCGAACCGGAAGCGTCGCTGCGCCGCATGCTTCGCGCCGCGCCCTTCCACGGGACGCACGCAAGCACGGCCATACGCGTGCGCGCAGCGATGCCCGAATCTGCCACGCGCGGCACCAGGCTTCCAATTCAAGTCGTTTATCCGGTGATAAGGTTATGACATGCTGCATCGCACAACGCACGCCGCGTATGATGCGCTTCCCGCTCACGTCTGAAACCCTCGCTGCCATGGCGGATCGTCGTCTCCAGGCTTTTCACGCGGTCGCCAAGCACCGGTCGTTCACCAAGGCTGCGGACGCCCTGTGCATGACCCAGCCGGCGGTGACCTTCCAGGTGCGCCAGCTCGAGGAGTACTTCAATACGCGGCTGTTCGACCGCGCCAATGGGCGCATCGCGCTCACACCCGCCGGCGTGCTCGCGCTCGACTACGCCGAGCGCATCCTCGCGTTGTCCGGTGAGCTCGAAGCGCGACTCAAGGAGATCGGCGGGCAGGAAAGCGGTCCGCTCCTGATCGGAGCGAGCACTACGATCGCGGAGTTCCTGCTTCCCAAGATCCTCGGCGAGTACAAGGCACGCTACCCGGGAATCGTCCCGCAGCTCGTCGTCGCCAACTCCGAAGCGGTGCAGGCGCGAGTCGCGGAACGCACCCTGGATCTCGGCTTCATCGAAGGCGATTCGCACCTGCGCACGGTGGTCACCGACGTTTGCTGCCAGGACGAGCTGCAGTTCGTGTGCGCGCCATCGCATCCGCTCGCCCATCTGAGCGCGGTTCCGGTGAAGCTGCTCACCGAGCATCCGTACATCGGCCGGGAGGTCGGGTCCGGCACGCGCGAGGTCATCGACCACTACCTGCAAAAGGCGGGGCTCGCGCCGGATGCGCTGCAGATCGTGATGGAAGCGAGCAGCCCCGA
>DATKLH010000351.1:0-3918 GCA_035542515.1 Casimicrobiaceae bacterium | reverse complement strand
TCCATGCGGTCGATCTCGGCAGCCGTCTCGAGTCGCGGGCCGTTGACCGCCCCGTACACACCGCCGTCCGCGACATCCAATCCCGCCGCGATCGCCGCCTGCAAACACTGCGCGCGCAACGGCGCCGAGTAAGGCTGGGTGAAATCCACGTGCACCACCTGCTGGTCGCCGCCGTCGAAAAAAGTCTGCGCCCGGCCGGCGGTGTAGTCGACGATCTGATGCGGGATGACCAGCGAGCCGGGACGCGTGCCGTCGATGCTGCCCACCGACGCGACCGCGAGCACCGCGCTGGCGCCACGCGTCTTGAGCGCCCACAGGTTGGCACGATAGTTCACGCGATGAGGCGGAATGGTGTGACCGTGGCCGTGACGGGCCAGGAAGACCGCGTCGCGATTGGCGATCTGTCCGAACAGCAGCGCCGCGGTAGGCTCGCCGTAGGGGGTCCGTACCACCTCGCGGTGCGCTACGGCGAGGGTGGACAGGCGCGTGAGGCCCGAGCCTCCGATGATCGCGAGCATCGATGGACTCAGGCGCGGCCCGTCGCGTTGCCGTTGCCTGGGGGTCGCGCCTTGCCCGGAAACGGCCCTCCGCCTGTCGCCTTCACTCGCAAGTTTCGATTATTCATGACATTATCATAGCAACTTCAAGTGCCCAGGCACGCCCCGCCGTCGCATTCTAGCCGCGAAGGACGCGCAATGTACCTCGATCGATTGTTCAAGCTGATGGCCGAGCGACAGGCGTCCGACCTGTTCATCTCGTGCGGAGCGCCGATCAATCTCAAAGTCAACGGGGTGGTCCAGCCGGTGTCCACGCAACCGATGGATGTCGAAACGGTGCGCCGCATCGCCTACGACCTGATGAACAAGGAGCAGGCGCGCGAGTTCGAGAACGAGATGGAGATGAACCTCTCGCACCTCGATCGCGCGGTGGGCAACTTCCGCGTCAATATCTTCCGCCAGCGCGGCACCATCTCGATGGTGATCCGCTACGTGCGCAGCAACGTGCCGCCGTTCGAGCAGCTGCGCCTTCCCAAGGTACTGCTCGACATCGTGATGGAAAAGCGCGGCCTGGTGCTGATCGCGGGCGCGACCGGCTCGGGCAAGTCGACCACGCTCGCCGCGATGATCGACTATCGCAACAACAACCGCTCGGGCCACATCCTCACCATCGAGGACCCGATCGAGTACCTGTTCGAGCACAAGCAGTCGATCGTCAATCAGCGCGAGATCGGCGTCGACACGCAAAGCTACAACCTCGCGTTGCAGAACGCGCTGCGCGAGGCGCCGGACCTGATCATGGTCGGCGAAATCCGCGACAAGGAAACGATGCAGTCGGCGCTGATCCACACGCTGACCGGTCACCTGTGCCTGTCGACCATCCACGCCAACAACAGCTATCACGCGCTGTCGCGGATCATCAACCTGTTTCCCTACGAGGCGCGCTCCGCGGTGCTGTCCGACCTCTCGATCGGGTTGCGCGCAATCATCTCGCAGCGCCTGGTCCGCAACGCCGAAGGCCAGCAGCAACCGGCAGTGGAGATCCTGCTCAACACCGCCCTGATCGCCGAGCTCATCAAGAGCGGCGAGTTCGCGCAGATCAAGGAGGCGATGGAGCAGTCGCTCTATCCGGGATCGCAGACCTTCGAGCAGGCGTTGTGCCGCCTCTACCTCGACGGCGCGATCAGCTACGACGAGGCGATGGCCGGCTCCGATTCGCCGACCAATCTCGCGTGGCTGATCAACCAGAACACGCCGTCGGCACGCATCGATGCGATGGAAGGCGACGCGAAGCACGAAGCGCGCCGCGGCCCGAGCGCCGATTTCACGCAGATGACCATCAACCCGGAGCTGCTGGATCGGGCGCATTGAAGGCGCGAAAGGCGTTGTTGCTTCTTGGTTGTTAGCAGTTGGCATGCCTCATCAGCGCGCTAGCTGTGCGCGTGCCACTTCGCGCGTCGGGGGCACGCTAACAACCAACAACCAGCAACGCGTCTTCGGCGAATCGATGCGCCGTGTGCGAGCGGCGCCGGCGGGCACCCATCACGGACGCCGGCCGCAGTTTGCTACCATCGCACCGTGCCCACCGACGCTTCCCCAACGCTCGACCTCGCTTGCGCGCTGATCGCGCGTCGCTCCATCACACCCGAGGACGGCGGGTGTCAGGCACTCGTCGCTGCGCGTCTTGCGCCGCTCGGCTTCGATGCGGAAGCAGTCGTCGTCAATGGCGTCACCAATCTCTGGTTGCGACGCGGACAAAGCGGCCCGCTGCTGTGCTTCGCCGGTCACACGGACGTCGTTCCGCCGGGGCCGCGCGGCGCATGGGCGAGCGATCCGTTCGAGCCGGTGATTCGCGACGGCTTTCTGCACGGTCGCGGAGCCGCCGACATGAAGAGCTCGCTCGCGGCTTTTGTCACGGCCATCGAGTCGTTCGTCGCGAGCCGACCCGATGCGCCGGGCTCCATCGCGCTGCTGCTCACATCGGACGAGGAAGGACCTTCGATCGACGGCACCGCACGCGTCGTCGAGCGTCTCGCCGAGCGCGGCGAGACTATCGACTATTGCATCGTCGGTGAGCCCTCTTCGGTGGAACGTCTCGGGGACATGATCAAGAACGGCCGGCGCGGCACGCTGTCGGGCGCCGTGACCATCAAGGGCGTGCAGGGTCACGTGGCCTATCCGCACCTTGCGCGCAATCCCATTCACCTGGCGGCGCCGGCCATTGCCGAGCTCGCTGCGACGCGCTGGGACGACGGCAATGCGCACTTTCCGCCGACCACGTTTCAATGCTCCAACATCCACGCGGGAACCGGTGCCGGCAATGTCATTCCCGGCTCGCTCGAGCTGACCTTCAACTTTCGCTACTCCACGGCCAGCACCCGGGAGTCCCTGCAAGAGCGCTTCGAAGCGGTGCTGCGCAAGCACGCGCTCGATTACGCGCTCGCGTGGACCGGTCACGGCAAGCCCTACCTCACGCCGCCGGGCCGTCTGGTCGACGTCGTCTCCGAGACCATCCGCGCAGTGTGTGGCTTGCGCTGCGAGCTGTCGACCACCGGAGGAACCTCGGACGGCCGCTTCATCGCCGACATTTGCAGCGAGATCGTGGAGCTGGGTCCGGTCAATGCGACCATCCACAAGATCGACGAGCGCGTCGCAGTCGCCGACCTCGAGCCGCTCGCCGCCATCTATCGGGGCGTGCTCGAGCGCTTGCTCGTCGCGAGACCATGAACGCGCCGCCGGAGCTCGAGACCCTGCGCGATTGGCTGCGCTGGGCGGTGACGCGCTTCGGCGAGAACCGACTCGCGTTCGGACACGGAACCGCGAGCGCCTACGACGAAGCGGCCTACCTGTTGTTGCACGCACTGCACCTGCCGCTCGATCAGCTCGACCCGTTTCTCGATGCACACCTCACCCAGTCGGAGCGCGCGCAACTTGCCGCGCTGTTCACGCGCCGCATCGAAGAGCGCGTGCCGGCCGCCTACATCACGCGCGAAGCGTGGCTGGGCTCGTTCCGCTTCTATGTCGACGAACGCGTCATCATCCCGCGCTCGTTCATCGCCGAGCTGCTTCCCAATGGGCTGACGGCGTTCGTCGGCGAGCCTGACAGCGTGCATCACGTGCTCGATCTCGGCACCGGGTCGGGTTGCCTCGCCATCCTGCTTGCGCACGCCTACCCCAACGCGGAGGTCGACGCGGTCGACATCTCGGCCGACGCGCTCACTGTGGCGCAGCGCAACGTCAGCGACTACGGGCTTGCCGATCGCATCAATCTGGTTCGCTCGGACCTCTTCGCGAACCTGTCCGAGAAGAGTTACGACGTGATCATCAGCAACCCCCCGTACGTCACCTCGCTCTCGATGGAGGACCTCCCCACGGAATACCGCCATGAGCCGCACCTCGCGCTCGCCGGCGGCGACGACGG
>DATKLH010000350.1:0-2169 GCA_035542515.1 Casimicrobiaceae bacterium | reverse complement strand
CGTGTTCGATCGCACGAACGACCTGGGGAAGCAGCTTGAGGCCGATGTGGCCACCCCATGGAAAGCGCTCGATGCTCGCGGGCCGGGCGGTCTCGATGTCGATCGCCTTGCTCGCGGCTCCTTGCACGATCTCCGCGTTGGCGCTCGCGGCTGGGGAAACCAGGCACGCTAGCGCCTCGTCGAGATTGGCAAGCGTCGCCGAAAGACCCCAGATTCGAAGGGTGGAGCACGCGCCTCGCAAGCGCGCGAGTGCCAGCTCGACCTGCACGCCGCGCTTGCTCGACATGAGCTCGTGCCACTCGTCGACGACGATCGCGGACAGATGCGAGAAACGTGCGCGCCAATCTTCACGCGATAGCAGCAGGGTCAGGCTTTCCGGCGTGGTGACCAGCGCGGTCGGAAGCTGGCGAGCCTGGCGCGTTCGAGTCGCGGCGGAACTGTCGCCGGTTCGCACGTCGATGCTCCAGTGCGGCGCGAGAGCATCCGCCGCGCGCTGAAGCGCAAGTCCGGTGTCGGCGGCGAGCGCGCGCAGGGGCGTCAACCACAGGACGGTCAGCGGTGGAGCGGACAGCTTCGCATGCGACTGTGCATCCACGCGTCCGTCGGCCGTCGCGCGCAATGGCGTTTCGAGTCTTGGACCGGATGGCGCCTGCGATGCCGACGCCTGCGTCGTCGCATCAGGCGGAAACTCCGACACGCCATGATCGGCCGAAGCGCCGCACATCAATGGACCGATGAACGCTGCATAGGTCTTGCCCATGCCGGTGGGCGCATGGATCAGTCCCGAGCGTCCGGCGACGTACGCGGCCCACACACGTTCCTGGAACGGAAACGGTTCCCAGCCCTGGCGTGCGAACCACGCACGCGCGCGCTCGAAAGGATCGAGCGCTGTGACGCTGGATTGCGGAAAGGAATCGGGCGCGTTCATCGAAGCGCCCACAGTTTAGCGAGGTCCTCCACCACAAGGAGGCCGGACTGCGTCTCCCGCGCACTCTCAGTTGGGCTGGAATCCGGGCACGCCGAATTGCCACAGCATGAACGACCAGATATCGGCCGTGCGCGCCTGCAGTTGCTCGCGCGTGCTGCCCTGTCCGTGTCCGGAGTCGTACTCGAGCCGCAACAACACCGGCCGCCCACTGGTGGTCGCCGTCATCAGCTTCGATGCGAACTTGAGTGACTCCCAGACGTCGACGCGAATGTCGTTGACGCCGTGGACCAGCATCACGCCGGGATACTTCGTGCCTGGCTGAACGTGCTCGTACGAACTCATCTCCAGCAGCGCTTTGAACTCGTCGGGCTTCTTGACCGTCCCGAATTCGGGGATGTTCGCCACGCCGTTCGCGGAGGTCTCGAAGCGAACGGCATCGAAGACGCCGACCACCGGGACCGCGGCCGCGAACAAATCCGGACGCGTGGTGATCGACCGACCGACGAAAATGCCGCCCGCGCTGCCGCCGTAGATGCCGAGGCGCTCCGGCGAGGTGTACTTGTTGCTCACCAGCCATTCGCCTGCGGCGATGGCATCCTTCCAGGTATTCGGCTTGGTCGTCTTCTGTCCCGCGAGGTGCCAGTCGTCGCCGAACACGCCGCCGCCGCGGACGTGCGCGATGGCGAACACGCCGCCACGCTCGATCCAGGCATAGATGCGCGGATTGAAGAACGGATCGTCGCTGATACCGTACGCGCCGTAGCCGTACAGGATGGTCGGATTGTTGCCGTCGAGCTTGACGTCGGCCCGCGCAAGCACCGATAGCGGAACCTCGGTGCCGTCGTAGCTCTTGAAGCGCACTTCGCGCGCGACGATGTTCTTCGGAGCATCGAATGCGCCGATCTTCACAAACGGCAGCGCGGCGACTTTGCGGGCCGACGGGTCGTAGTAATAGGGGCGCTGCGAACGCGCCCAGCCGCCGAGCTCGAGGACCGTGCCGGGCACGCGCGGATCGGCCCGCGCTTCGGCGTTGCCGGCGAACGGCAATGCAACCGCCTGCAGTTGCGCTTGCGCGCTGTGCGGCAAGCGCCACAGGCGCAGGGTCGCGCCTTCGCGACGCGTCACGTAAAGCGCATCGCGGGCTGCGGCGAGGCCGGTGATCACGCCCTCGCCAGCGGGAATCACCGTCTGCGCCGATGCGAGCTCGGGCCGGTCGAGCGCGATGCGCAGAACCTTGAAGC
>DATKLH010000349.1:0-14402 GCA_035542515.1 Casimicrobiaceae bacterium | reverse complement strand
CGTGACCTGGCCGTACACCGTGCCTGCGCAGGTGGCGCTGTTGCGCCAGCGCGGCATCGCCGTGTTCGTCACGGCACCCGATGCGCTTGGCGGGATCGCAGCGGACGTCGTCAAGATCGGAGAGCTCGCCGGCACCGAAGGCGCCGCACGCACAGCGGCTCGCAGCATCGATCGCAGGCTCGACGCGCTGGGCTCGGCGGCACGCGGCAAGCGCAACGTGCGTGTCTTTTACCAGGTCGCCGATGCCCCCATCTACAGCATCGGCGGCCGCCACCTGATCACGCGCGCGATCGAATTGTGCGGAGGAACCAACGTTTTGGGCGCAATGTCGATTCCTGCACCGCAGGTCGGCGTCGAGGCGGTGCTCGCGGCCGCACCCGAGGCGATCATCGCCGGAACCGACAATGCCGCGCGTCCGCGCTGGCTCGATGCCTGGCGGCAATGGGATGGATTGCCTGCGGTCCGCTACGACAATCTGTATGTGGTCGACGCGAACCTGCTGCATCGCCCGGGCCCGCGCTTTGCGGAGGGCGTCGAACAGCTGTGCACAGCGCTCGATGCGGCGCGGAGGCGGATAATCGGGCGATAGGCGATGGGCGATTGGCGATGGGCGAAAGTCGATGGTCGATAGTCGGTGGTCGGTAGTCGATAGTGCGACGATCAACCATGAACCATCAACCATCAACCATCAACCATCAACCATCAACCATCAACCATCAACCATCAACCATCAACCATCAACCATCAACCCATCGCGTGTTTGGCACGCCTCGTTTGATGCAATGAGCAAAGCATTCACCTCCGAGGAAACCCCTGCGTACGACGAGGACGCGCCCGAGGATGCGAGTCCGCTGCCGGGTGGCGCGCGCAACTACATGACGCCGGGCGGCTTCGCTCGCATGAAAGCGGAGCTCGACCAGCTCGTGCAGAAGGAACGCCCCGAGCTCGTCGCGACAGTCGCTTGGGCGGCCGGTAACGGCGATCGTTCCGAGAACGGCGATTACATCTACGGCAAGAAGCGCTTGCGCGAAATCGACCGGCGCATCCGGTTCCTCGTTCGTCGACTCGACACCGCGGAGGTGGTCGATCCGATCGCGCGCCGCGAAGATGACAACGCCGATCAGGTGTTCTTCGGCGCTACGGTGACGGTGACCAACGCGAACGGCGAGGAACGCACGGTAAGCATCGTCGGCGTGGACGAGATCGATACCGCGCGCGGATTCATCAGTTGGGTCTCGCCCATGGCGCGGGCGCTGCTCAAGGCACGCGAAGGGGAGACCGTGTTGCTGCACACGCCGGGGGGTGTCGAGGAGCTCGATGTGGTATCCGTACGCTACGAGCCGCTCGATACCGCTTCAGCCGACGCACGCGGTTGACGCGCCGCGCGATGGCCCCCTATAGTGACTCCATGGACAAGGACCTTGCCGCGCTCGAGCAGCGCGTCTCTTCCCTGATCGCCCATACGCGCGCGCTGCGCGCCGCGAACGAATCGTTGCGTCGCGACCTCGCCGTCGCGCAGCAACGGCAACGCGACCTGACCGAGCGCATGCAGCAGGCGACCGACCGGGTCGATTCGCTGCTCGCGCGCATCGCGACCGAATGAGCGATATGGCAGCGGTCGCCGACCGCACCGTCGCGCTCGAGGTCATGATCCTCGGGCGCGAGTTCAAGGTTAGCTGCAAGGAAAGCGAGCGCGCCGAGCTTGCCGAAGCGGTCGCGCTACTCGACAAGCGCATGCGCGAGATCCGCGATTCCGGCAAGATCGCGAGCATCGAGCGCATCGCGGTGATGGCCGCGCTCAACTTCGCAAACGATCTCCTGCAGGAACGCAAGCACTCGCGCAGCGCCAATGCCTCTCCTGTAAACGCATCCACGATTGACGCTGACGCGTCGCGGCGTAGAATCAACGCCATGCAAACGGCCATCGATCAGTTGCTGGCCGGTCAGGAAAAGTTGCTCTAGCCGCCAATGGTTGCGGCTCCGTTTCAATCTCCCTGCGGTGCTCGAGTCGGCCATACACTCTTTGAACCAATGCTCTCGTAGCGAGGTCGCTGTCTGCCATATGCGAACCGGTGTGCGTTCCCACGCGGAAGCGCCTAATGGTTCCGGCGGGCGACCATCTTGAACCCTCGGTTCAGGATGACGGCCGGCACGGCACAGGCGGGGGGACCTACAACGACAAAGGCGCCTTGAGGGCGCCTTTGTCGCTCAAGACGGGTCGCGCGCCGACCCTCGGGCGCCAAAACGCGACGCGTCGATGCATCGCGGGATTCGACCAAACCGCGGACGCGATTCCGCCCCCGTCTCTCGGTGGGTAAGACGAGCAACGAAGGTCGCGGCGTTGCGGTGCCCCGAGCCGTGCCTTTGGTCCGGCCCCCGCTGTTGTCGGCAGGATTTACACCTCCCGCGCTCAGGCGGCTGTTGTCCACAGCTTTAACGCGAGCAATCAATGCGTTACTTGATTACCCAGGCGATGGTTTGGTCCTTGCTTTAGGCGTGCCCTACGCGGCGCCGCGCGGATGTGACGCGCGACCAGCAAGGCCAAGGGAGGCGGTATGGCGAGGGGTGGCATTCGCAAGTGGATTGGTGCGATCGGCGTTGTACTGACCGCTGGTTTCGCGCTTCCGGCGCAGGCGGTCTTCTTCAGTTCCAACTTCGATCCGCTGGGGCCGACGGTAGCCTTCACCGGCTCTGGGTTGTTCGAGTTCGACGATGCATGCCTCGCCGCTGACAACACTTACACGGCGGCGCAGTGCCACCTCCAGCTCGTTCATGCAGACGCGAACGTCACCGACGACGGCGCGGGCGGTACGGCCAACGTGCACTTCGGATCGAACACCGCAAGCATGGTCGACCTGATCATCAGTGGCGGTACTCTGGCCGGAATCAACACGAATCTGATCGGGCCTGCCTTCACCAACGATTGCACGCCCCAGACCGGATGCACCCTGATCGATTGGTGGATCCAGTGGCAGTCGGATCCCGACCCCGTGTTCCTGGGACGCGGCTGCGACATCGAAAATGGCTGCGACGCGTTCGGTATCGCTCCGACCGTGACGTTCACCCTTGTATCAGTGCCGGAACCCGCTACGCTTTCGCTGTTGTTCGGCGCCCTCGGCGCGTTCTGGTTCGCGCGCCGCCGCCGCCTGCCCTAACCCGTCACGCCGTCGCGCGCGGATCCGGAGCGCGCGCGAGGTTCAGCGCGTAGTCGAGGGCCTGGTCGAGGGACCAGGCCTCTGCGCTCGTCCACGCGCCCTGGAACGCGGCATCGCCGAGCGACGCGCGCGCACTGTCGATGTCGTGGTCGACGCGCCGGCTCGACGAGAGTGCGAGATTTGCGCGGAGGGTCGAAGCTGCCGAGCGCAGCCGTACCGCCGCTTCGGATGCTCCCACCGTCGACAGCAGCACCGCATAGTCGTCGAGTGCGTCGAGCGCCTCGGCGCTCATCTCGAAGGCCTTGAACGCGGCCAGTGCCTCGGCAAGGCGCTTGCGCGCCGATTCGTGCAGCCCGCGCGCGGCATCGGTGCGTGACAGGCACCACAGTGCGATCGCTTCGCCGCGCTTGTCCTCGGCGTCGCGGCACATCTCGAGCGAGCGGTTGAAGCGCGCCTCGGCCGCGGCGACGTCCTGCGCGTCCAACGCAAGCTCGCCGAGCTTGCGCTCGCATTCGCTCTCGAGCTCGAGGTGCGCGATCGAGCGGGCGATCGCGAGGCATTGCTCGAGAAGCTTCCGCGCCGCGTCGGCCTCGTGGAGGTGCACCGCGATCTCGCCGAGGTTGAGCAGCGCGATCCCTTCGCCGACGCGCTCGCCGAGCGCGCGGAAGATCGGGAGCGCCTCTTCCTGAAACACCCGCGCCTTCGCTGCATCGCCCTGTTGCAGATGCAACGTCGAAAGCGTCGACAACGTCCCGGCGACCTCGCGCGGAACATCGAGCTGCCGCCGGATCGCGAGGCACTCCTCGAGCATGCGGTTCGCTTCCGCGTAGTCGCCCTGGTTGGTCGCGAGCACGCCGCCGACATACAGTGCATGCGCACGTGCAACGGTGGGCCCCTGCAGATCCGGCAGCGCGAGCGCTGCGCGGATGTTGCGACGCGCCTCGGTCGAGTAGCCCCGCAGGAGTCGGAAGCGCATCAGCGCGACCTCGAACTTGATCGCGACCACGGGGTCGACCTTGCCCGCGAGGGCGAGCGAGATGGCCGAGCGCAGGTTGCCGAGCTCGGTTTCCAGTCGGCGCGTCCATTGCGGCTGTTCGGGTCCTTCCAGCTTCTCGCGCGCCTGCTTGGCGACGCTCAGATAGAACTCGCAGTGCCGCACCGAGGTCGCCACCAGGTCGTCGCCGTCCTTGAGCTTCTCGGCGGCGAAATCGCGGATCGTGTTGAGCATGCCGTAGCGCGTCGCGCCGCCGCTTCCGCTGTTGCGGTGCTCGTGCGCGAATTCGCGGATCGTTTCGAGCATCCCGTAGCGCGATCCGTCGTCGTGCTGCTCGACCATGACCAGGGACTTCTCGACCAGCGAAGTGACCAGGTCGAGCACGTCCTCCGGGAACAGCGGATCGAAACCGCACACCGCCTCGGCCGCTTCGAGGTCGAATCCGCCGGCGAAGCACGACAGCCGATCGAGCAGCACCTGTTCGGGCTTTTGCAACAGGTCGTAGGACCAGCTCACGAGCGCGCGCAAGGTCTGCTGGCGCTCGAGCGCGATGCGACTGCCGCCGGTGAGCAGGCGGAAGCGGTCGTTCAGTCGCGCGTTGATCTCCGCGATGGACAGCGAACGCACTCGCGCGGCCGCGAGCTCGAGCGCGAGCGGGATGCCCTCGAGCCGCGCGCACAGTTCCGCGATCGCCGGCGCGTCGCGCTCGGTGGGCGCGAAGCCCGGTCGCTGCAGGCGCGCGCGCTCCACGAAGAGCAGCACCGCATCCGACTGGAGCACCGCGTCCGGGGCGGTCTTGCCATCGGGGATGGCGAGCGGCAACACCGGGTAGGTTTGCTCGCCCGCGATGTGCAATCCCTCGCGGCTGGTCGCCACCATGCGCGCCTTGGGAACGCGCGTGAGCAACTCGTGCGCAAACGATGCGCAGGCGGCGATCAAGTGCTCGCAGTTGTCGAGCACAAAGAGCACGGTGTGATCGCGCAGATGCGCGCACAAGGTCTGCATCAGGGGCCTGCCCGGTTCCTCGTGCACGCCCAGCGCCTGCGCTGCGACCTGCGGAACCAGCGCAGGATCGCGGATCGGCGCAAGGTCGAGGAACCACACGCCGTCCGGATACCTCTCGAGGACGTCCGCGGCGATCTGGAGTGACAGTCGCGTCTTGCCCAGGCCGCCCATGCCGAGCAGCGTCAGCAGGCGCGAGCTCTCGAGCAGCGCCTTCGCTTCACGCAGTTCACGGTCGCGGCCGATGAACGATGTCGCCTGCTGCGGCAGGTTGTTCGGCGTCGCTTCGAGCGAGCGCAGCGCGGGGAAATCCTGGCGCAGCGCGGGATGCACGACCTGGTAGACGTGCTCCGAAGTCGCGAGGTCGCGCAGCCGAACGCTGCCGAGGTCGCGCAGACTGACACCTGGAGTCAGCGCGCCTTGCACGCTGTCCGCGACCGCCTGCGTCACCAGGATCTGTCCGCCGTGCGCGGCTTTCATGATGCGCGCCGCGCGGTTCACGGTGCTGCCGAACAGGTCGTCGTTGCGACGCTCGACCATGCCGACGTGCAGTCCGGCGCGCACGCGCAGCGCCACGCCGGTTTGCTCGGCGAGCGACGCGAGCGCCTCCTGCATCTCCGCGGTTGCCGTCAGCGCTTCGAGCGAGTCCTCGAACGCGGCGTACATGCCGTCGCCGGTCATCTTGATGACCGTGCCGCGATGTCGCTCGACCGCTGCGCGCGAGAGCTCGTCGTGGCGGGCGAGCGCGCGCGACATTCCCTCGGCATCGACTTCCCAGAGTCGCGTGCTTCCTTCGATATCGGTGAACAGCAGGGTCGCGACGCTCGACGACATTGGACCGCCGGATCTCCTTGGACGGCTACGGCACGCAGGCGCAACTTTACCCCTGCCGCCCTGCCGGGCCAATCCGGCGCAGCGGGAATATTGCGGGCCTTCGACCGGGACGATTCGCGCGGCGCAGCGGGGAACTTCGCGCGCTGCGAGTCAGTCTGGCGGGGGGGGCCAGCGTGCCGGCTGCTGGCCTGGCCGATGCGCGTTTGCGGCCCTGGCACATTCGCGCGGCCGCTACTTCCCGAGCATGTAGAGTTGCCACTCTTCCTTGTGGGTGGCGTTCAGCACCGGCCGCAGCGTGCGTAGCCCGGTCTTGCCGATGCTCCGCTCGAGGTAGCGCATCTTATCGAACCTGGCCCGGGTTTCGTCATCGACCGGTGCGTCGAAGCCGTTCTCGCGCATCATCAGGATCCCCTTGGCGCGCAGCGCGAGCTCGGTGCGCAAGCGCAGGTATCAGAGCGCGTCGGCAACCACGGGACCGCGGAACTTGCGCTTCATCGTCGCGAGGTCGCGACCCGTCGGCGAGTCGCTGAAGCGACCCGAGTCGAGCAGGGCGAGCATCGGCGCGTCGGCGTCGAAGCCGCGTCCAAGCCAGTCGCCTACCGATTGCTCGCTGCGGCGGAACACGGCATAGAACACGAGCGGGAGGACGATCAGCACCGCGAGCGTCGAGAGCTTCGGCGAGAGAAGAGATGGTTGTACGACGAGTGCAGGATCCGCGCGAGCACAAACCCGGGCAGCAATGCAAGCGAGCGCGACCGATCGCCACGCTCCTCGAGCAGCGTGAGGCCGATCACCGCGAACAGCGCTTCCTGACGCAGGTCGTGGAGAAGCTCACGCAGTCGCTGGCGCGCCTCGAACAGTCGTGACTTCACCGTTTTCTCGTCGATCTCGAGGATGTGCGCGATCTCCTGGTAGCTGCACTCCGAGAAATGGCGCAACGCGATGCCCATGCGATCGTTGGTCGTCATGCTCAGCACCGCGTCGCGGATGCGCCGCGAAGTCTGGGCTTCGGAGACCTGCCACGCGGGGTCGGCACTCTCGGCGGCGAGCACCTGCTCGTCGTCCTCGAGCCCCTCCTCGCGCCCCTGGCGACGCAGCAGGTTGAGCGACTCGTTGACCGCGATCCGGTAGATCCAGCTGAAGAACTTGAAGTGCGGATCGTAGGCGTCGATGCGCGAAGCCACAGTGAGGAAGACGTCCTGGGCGATGTCGTTCGCATCCTCGGCGCTTCGCAGGATCCAGAAGGCCGCGTTGTAGACAGGACGCTGCTAGCGGAGGACGAGCTCGGTGAACGCGGCTCGATCGCCGGTCCGGAAGCGCTCCACCAAAGCGTGGTCGGGGTCATTGTCCACAATTACACCCGGCACAGCCAAAAGTTGGTCAGGCCGCCGGCTCGATCTCGAGCAGCTGGTCGAAGCCGGAGTAGACGAAGATGTCGCGGAGATGGCGGCTCACGCCCGCCAGGCGGAGACGACCGTCCGATGCGAGCAGGCGCTTCTGTGTCTTGAGCAACACGCCGAGTCCGCGCTCGAGACGTATTCGAGCTCGCTGCACTGGAGTGTAACGGTCCCCGCCACCCGATCGAGGAACGCCTGGGCCGTCGCTGCCTGCGCCGCGTCCAGCCGGCCGGCTATCACCACAGCGCCATCGGGGCCGTAATCAATCCTGAGCATGGGGACTCCCCGCCGAAACTACCGTGCCGGCCTCGTGCCGTTGCAGCGTCTTGCGAAAAGTGATGCGACTTTCGCGCCGGTCGGCACAGTACTCGTAGCGCAGCGAGTCGACAAGCTGGCGCACCAGGTGCAGGCCGAGGCCTCCGGGCTTGCGCTGCTCGATCGGCTGCGATGTATCCACCTCGGGCGAATGGGTCACATCGAAAGGCTCCACGCCGCAGTCGACCAGCGTAACCTCGATGCCTCCCTCGATCTTCGCCATGGCGATGCGCACCGGCGTCGCGGCCGGAGCCTCGTATTTGACCATGTTGGTGAAGAGCTCTTCCAGCACCAGATCGACGCTCGCGTGCAGCGCCGGGTCGACCTGCGCATGCACGAACGCTTCGTGCGTGAACTCCACGATCGCCGGTATCGAATCGAAGCTGCGGGGAAAGGCGCGCTGCACGCTCTAGTGTCCCGTTCCGAAGACAACTTGCCAAGGTGTCGGACGGCAGCCGCGGAGACTTGCGCAAAGGCGGCGAAGGCGACGCACCGCGCGAACGGTAGCGGCGCGGCCATCGCAAATCTCCGCAACCTTCGCGGCAATGCAGGACGTCATTGGTCGCCCGCCTTGCTGGATATCTGCCGAACGGGCAGTCACTTCTCGTCGCGCTTGACCACCACCAGCGTCATGTCGTCTTCCTGGGGCGCGCCGCGCGCGTGAGCATCGATCGACTCCAGCAGCAGCGAGCACAACAGTTCGGCTCGCGAGCTCGCGTGCGGTTCGCGCGGTCTCCAGCTCCTGCCGCATCTTTTCGCCCACGATGAGCGCCGCGGTCATGCGAACGCGCTGGAGCGCGACCGCGCACTGCGCGGCGAGCGCGGCCGCGACCGCTTCGTCGTCGCGATCGAAGCTGCCGCCCGCCTTGTTCAGCACCTGCATCACGCCCACCAGCGTGTCCTTGTGATCGATCAGGGGCAGCGTCAGCATGCAACGCGTGCGATAGCCCGAGCGCTTGTCGACGCTGGAATCGAAGCGCGGATCGGCGTAGCAATCGGGGACGTTCATGATGCGACGGTTGCGTGCGCACGAGCCCGCGAGTCCGGCGCCGGCGGGAATGCGCACCGGTTTGATGCCGGTGGCAACTTCCAGCACGAGCTCGTCGGTGGCCGAGTCGTACAGCCACACCGACGCGCGGTCGGCGTGCAATACCTGCTTGGCGGCGTTGATGACCTCGCCGAGCATGGTGGCGAGATCGAACGGCGCAGCCAGCGCGCGGGTGACCGCGAGGATCGCCTGCATGTCCGCCGCGGTGAGCGGCCGAGGTTCGAGCAGGGTAGCCATGAGAGGCGAAATGTAGCAGAGGCATCCGGGCCGGCGGATTGGCGGCCGCTCGCCTTGGCAACGAGCGGCCAACGTGCGACGCTTCGCCGCGGCGCGATGCTGGTCCGCAGGGCTTGCGCGCTCCTACACATCGCTTGCAGGAGGTTGCACGATGGAAGACGAGTTGTACCACCAGGGCATGCGCGACCTCCAGGACGTGCGCGACACGAGGCGGCTGGCGGATCGCCTTCGGCAGGTGACGCTTCGTACGACGTTCACCGAGGAGGACCGCGCGCTCATCGCAGGCGCGGCGATGCTGTTCGTCGCGACGGCGGACGCCACGGGCCGTCCCGATTGCTCGTACAAGGGCGGGCTGCCGGGCTTCGTGCACGTCGTCGATGCGCGCACGCTCGCCATTCCCGACTACGACGGCAACGGCATGTACCGCTCGTGGGGCAATGTGCTGGTCAATCCGAGTGTCGGCCTGTTGTTCATCGACTTCGAGAACGGCAAGCGGCTGCGCGTCAACGGAACGGCGGAGATCGTTTCGGCCGAACCGTGGCTCGCGCAATGTCCGGGCGCGGTGTTCGTCATTCGCGTGACGGCCACGCAAATCTTTCCGAACTGCCCGCGCTACATGCACAAGATGCACATCGACGATTACTCGGTGTACGCGCCGCGACCGGCCTATACACCGCCGGTCCCCGCGTGGAAGACCTTCGCGGCGTTTCGCGACGCGCTTCCGGCGCGCGACCTTTCTGACGAAGCCGAATGACGCCATGCACTACTGGCTGATGAAGTCGGAGCCCGACGAGTTCTCGATCGACGATCTGGTCGCGGCGAAAAACCAAACCACACCTTGGTTCGGCGTTCGCAACTACCAGGCGCGCAACTTCATGCGGGCCATGAAGCTCGGCGACCGCGCGCTGTTCTATCACTCGAGCTGTCCCGAGCCCGGCATCGCCGGCATCGTGGAAGTGTCGCGCCTCGCCTATCCGGATGCGACGCAGTTCGATCCCAAGAGCGAGTATTACGACGCGAAGTCGACGCGCGAGGCGCCGCGCTGGGACAATGTCGAAGTGAAGCTGATCCGCAAGACGCGACTCATCCCGATCGCGGAGTTGCGCGAAACGCGCGGGCTGCAGGACATGGTGACCCTGCGACGCGGCAATCGTCTTTCGATCACGCCGGTGACGCCCGCGGAATGGCGCATCATCGAGCGGCTTGCCGCGAAGACGTCCTGATCGCGTTGCAGCGAAAGCATCGGCTCGTGCGAGGAGACCGCGCCCGCGCGCAGCCGGCCAAGCAGTGCTCGCGCGTGCGCGAGTCGTGCAATGAAAAACGCCCGCCGGACCGCGCTTCGCGAACGAAGCGCAAGCCCTGCGGGCGTGGACGAGACAACGCGCGTTACGCGCGCACCACGTCTACTGCTGCACTGACCGCCGACCCTCGTTCACCTCGTTCACGTCGCTGCCGGCTTCGGGAAGCGCCGGTGCCTCGAAGGTCACCGTCGCGGCCTTTTCAAGCAGTTTCATGTCCTCCTTGGTCACCAGCTTGATCGCGCCGGTGGAAAGGCCGGCCTGCAGCATGCGATTGAGGGCCGGACCGGCGTCCTCGGGCAGCATCCAGCGGTTCGCGACGAAGTTGTTGATGGCGTTGAACACCGCGAAGTAGTACGACGAGAAGTTCGGATAACGCTCCTCGATCGACAAACGTGGGTCGCCCGAGGCGGTCCGGTCGGCCTTGGTCTTCGCGAATGGAATGTACTGCCCCGATCCCTCGCAGCCGTCGTTGGCCTGCGGACCCGAGCGCAGCGCCCACCCCGTGTAGGTAGCGAGCGGTACCGTCACGTCGGGCAACCGCACGCCCGCGATGTCGTTGCCGTCCGCATCGGTCTTGGGCACGAAGCTCGGATAGATCGGTCCCCACGCCGGGTTGTCCTCGAGCGGCACCGATCCCACCGGCGGATCGATGGTCATGACGCCGGTCGTGTAGAAGTTCGGTCCGTAGTTGAACCGATAGCGCGTCGTCTTGAGGCCGGTGTAGGTGACGCCCGGAATGTTCGGGAATCCGACGTCGCTCCGCGCCGTGCTGGCCGCGAACGTCCCGTCGGAGAACTTCGGCACGCGCGACGCCGGAGGCGGCGTGCCCTTCTCCGCCCAGTCGAACAGCGCAAGGAACATCGCGCGCTGCACCGGGGCGGAGTTGAGCGGGTTCTGGAGCTGCTGGCAGCTGCCCTTCGACGTCGCACTTCCCGTGCCGTGCTGATGGCTCGAGATGAAGTAGTTGCGAGCGTTGGGCGCATCGGCGAGATCGGACTGCCCGTCGGGAGTAGTGTGCAGCAGCGACGCCGCCTTCACCCAGTACTCGTTTGCAGAGTAGATCTGCGCGACGAATGGGCAGGTGCTGGTTGCAGCGCAGCTGTCGTAGCGTCCCGCGGTCTGGCCGCTGATCGGGTCGGTCGTTGACGGCCCTGCGAACGGGAACAGCCCCTCGAGGAAGAGCAGGTCCTGGCGATTGCGGTTGGTGCGACCCGGCTGCGAGAACCGATAATTCATGCTGATGCCGTCGCCCGCGGCGATCCAGTTCATGTGCCCGTCGAACACCTTCTTGCCGTTCTCGGCCTGGTTGAAGCCGAGGTGGTCGAAGTCGTTCAGCAGGCGTCCCGGCTGCGACGAGATCTCGGTGACGATGGTCTTCACGTCGCCGGCCAGCGGATTGGCGTTGCCCGCGTCGTCCTTGGTCTCGTAGCGCAGGAACGCCACGAAGTCGCGGATCGCCGCGAACCCGATGCCGTTCACCGTCGGATCCTTGGCCGTGTAGCTGAACTCGTAGATGTCCTGGCTGACGAAGTTGGTGCCCGCGGGAAGCAGGCTGATCGCGGTGCCGGCCGAGTTATAGGTCCAGCCCGAGGTCGGCACCACCTGCGGCTGATCGTCCAGGTGCACCCGATGGGTCAGAACCGCCTTGCTCTGGTCAGTCGACGCGGCCGCGTAGGTCAGCGTGTGGGAGGTCCCCGGACCGATGAAATAGTCGTACGACGGTCCCGTGATCGTCGAACCGTCGGCGTTCTTCGCGACCGGCAGCGTGATCGTTGTGTTGAAGTTCGAGTTGTCGGTGCCCGCGGAGGCGTCCCAGCCGCTCCACACCATAGTGAAGCCGCGCGGCATCAGGAACGAACCGGCGAGCGTCGCGGCGTTGGTGATCGATCCCGGGTCGTTGCCGCCGCCGGTAACGCGCGCAAGCGAGGTCCACGTCTTGCCTCCGCGGTTGGGCGGCTCGTACATCATCCGGTGGTTGCCCTTGCTGAGATCGATCGGCTTCAGAATGTAGAAGTCGTGCGAATACTCGACCTTGCCGTTCGCGTTGCGCGGCGCGAGCTTGATGTCGGCGATGACCGCGTTCTTCGGATCGTTGGGATCGATCTCCCCGAACGCCTTGCCGACGATCTTCTCGTATTGACCCACACCCGGAAACGAGTAGCCACCGAAAGTCGGTGATTCCTTGCTGGTGATCTGGATCTTGGTGATGCGCGCATCGGTTGCAGGCGCGGCGATGAGCGCTCCGGCGGCGATGGCGCTTGCGATGCTGGCGCGCAGCAGGTTGCGCCGCGCGTGTTGTGGCGCGAGCGTGGTCGCGCCGTTTCGACGTACCGACATGTATTCCCCCAGTCAGGCTTTGAAGCCGGGCCCATTCCTCGCTGTGAACGGTGTCGTCCAGCCTTTGAAACGTTGCAAAACAAACGGCCGGTCGGCGCCGCGTGGAGTGTCACGCAGGTGAAGTCGCCGACTCGAATCCTCTTGGTTCGCCCGCGCGGCCGGCGACGCTCCTGCTGCCGACCGCTTCGCGCAACATCGTTTCGTTAGCGAGCCTTGGCACATGGCGCGGCCGAAGGGCGACATCCGCTCGCGAGTCGCCCGCGCGCGCAGCACGTGCCGATCCCTGTCCTCCTTTCGCTCGAAAGCCGCGCCCGCCCTATGCCGTGAGGGCGATTTCGTTCAGCTGCCGTTCGCTGCGTGGTTGCTTTGGACCTGACCCGGCGCCGCCTCGGAATGCCGATGCATCGGGCGAGCAGAATTTCGCCGGGTCACATGTCTCCTCGAGGTCCTCTCCCCTCTGGTCGAAGCGTCGCGCCGCTCTTCATGCCCGTGCATGGGCGTCGCTGGTCTCATTCTCGCCGTTCCTGTAACCGTCGCGCCTCGCGCTACCTCCTGCGCTGACCTTCACGGCACAATACTTGAATTCCGGGATCTTGCCGAATGGATCGAGGACGGGGTTGGTGAGCAGGTTCGCCGCGGCCTCGTAATAGCAGAACGGGATGAACACCGCCCCGCGCGGCGTGCCGTCGTCGGCTCGTGCGTACAGCGTGACGCTGCCGCGCCGCGACGCGACGGTGACTGTCTCGCCAGGTGCGGCGCCGAGCGCGACCAGGTCCTCGGGATGCAGCGACGCGACCGGTCCCGGCTCCAGCGCGTCGAGCACCTCCGTGCGACGCGTCATGCTGCCGGTGTGCCAGTGCTCGAGCTGACGTCCGGTGATCAGCACGAACGGATACGTGTCATCGGGGCGCTCGGCGGCCGGAATGATGCTCGCCGGCACCAGGCGTGCGCGGCCGGTTGCCGTCGGAAACGCCTCGGTGAACACCACCGGCTCACCGGGGTCGCCCTCGCGCTCGCATGGATAGGTCACGCTGGATTCGCGTTCGAGGCGCTCCCACGTGATTCCCGCGATCGAGCTCATCGCCTTGCGCATCTCGCCGAACACTTCGCGCGGGTGCGAATAGGTCCACGACAGTCCTAGCTGGCGCGCCATCTGCACGATGATCCACAGGTCCTGGCGAGCATCGCCGGGTGGATCGAGCGCCTGGCGGCCGAGTTGCACGCACCGATCGGTGTTGGTGAACGTGCCGGTCTTCTCCGGAAACGCCGACGCGGGCAGGATGACGTCGGCGAGATAGCAGGTCTCGGTCATGAAGATGTCCTGCACGACCAGCATCTCGAGCTTCGCTAGAGCCTGGCGCGCGTGATGGACATCGGGATCCGACATCGCGGGATTCTCGCCCATGATGTACATGCCGCGGATCGCGCCCGCATGGACGGCATCCATGATCTCGACCACGGTGAGGCCCGCTTCCGGATCGAGCTTGGTGCCCCACAGCGCTTCGAACTTGTGCTGTGCTTCGGTACTGTCGACGCGACGGTAGTCCGGGTACATCATCGGGATGAGTCCGACGTCGCTTGCGCCCTGCACGTTGTTCTGCCCGCGCAGCGGATGCAGCCCCGTGCCCGCCCTTCCGATCTGTCCGGTCAGCATGGTCAGTGCGATGAGGCAACGCGCGTTGTCGGTGCCGTGCACGTGCTGCGAAATGCCCATTCCCCACAGGATCATCGAGGCGCGCGAGGTCGCGAACATCCGCGCCACCTCGCGCAGCGTCGAGGCCG
>DATKLH010000348.1:0-5087 GCA_035542515.1 Casimicrobiaceae bacterium | reverse complement strand
GCGTGATCCCGCCGGCGGCGCGCAGCTGTCCTCATCGGGGACGTTCCCCGTCAATGCGCGAGCGCTGGAGCGACCGGATCTGATCCGCGGCACGCCACGCACCATCAACATGTCGGCGATCGGCAATGCACTGTGCGATCTGCGCGATCCGCCGGTACGCGCGATCTACGTCTACAACAGCAACCCGGTCGCCGTAGCACCGAATTCGTCCAAGGTCGTGCGCGGCTTCGCACGCGAAGACCTGTTCTGCGTAGTGCACGAGATCTTCCGTACCGATACCGCCGACTATGCCGACATCCTCCTGCCCGCGACCACGCAGCTCGAGCAGACGGATGTGCACCTTGCTTACGGGCACCTCTACGCGCTAGCCAACCAGCCCGCGATCGCGCCGCTTGGCGAGGCGTTGCCCAACACCGAGGTGTTTCGCCGGCTCGCTCGCGCGCTCGGCTTCGACGAGCCCTGCTTCGCAGAAAGCGACGACGAACTGGCCGCGCAGGCCTACGACTGGTCGCATGCGCGCATGGTCGGCATCGATTGGGAATCGCTCAAGCGCCACGGCTGGAAGCGCCTGAATGTCCCGCAAATCTACGCGCCCTTCGCGCAAGGCGGTTTCCCCACGCCTTCGGGCAAGTGTGAATTCTTCTCCGCACGACTCGCGGCGCAGGGTGAGGACCCGCTGCCACAGTACCTGCCTCCACGCGAATCGCGCGCAGGCGATCCCGCGCTTGCGCAACGCTACCCGCTCGCGTTCATTTCGCCGCCCGCACGCCATTTTCTCAATTCGTCGTTCGCGAACCTCCGGATTTTCCTGGACGAGGAACGCGCGCCGCGGCTGGAGATGCATCCCGACGATGCCAGCGAACGCGGCGTGACCAACGGCGCAAGCGTGCGCGTGTTCAACGATCGCGGCAGCTTCCTTGCGAGCGCCCGCGTGACCGATCGCGCGCGACACGGCGTGGTGGTCGCACCGTCGGTCTGGTGGCGCAAGCTCACGCCGGACGGCGAGAACGCCAACGCGGTCACCAGCCAGGCGCTCACCGACATGGGACGCGCCGCCACGTTCTACGATTGCCTCGTGGAGGTCATGCCTGCCTGAGTCGACCCAGGCCCCAGGCGTATCCCCCGCCGCCGTAGCGGCCCCTCCCCTGGAAGATCAGCTCGCCGCGGTGCGGGGCGAGGCTGCACGCTTGCCCATTCTGCTGCGCCTCGCGGAGGGCAGGGTCAGCGTCGACCCCGCCGAGGGCTTGCGCTACGCCGCGGAAGCGGCAGCGCTCGCACAATCGCTTGGTGCCACCACCGCGCGCGCCGAGGCGCTCTATCTGCAAGGGCGTTGTGCCGATGCGCGGCTGGACCACGTCGCCGCGCTGTCCGCGTATAGCGAAGCGCTGAATCTCTACGAAATGCTCGGGGACACGCACGCAACGGCGCGCGTGCTTCGCGCGATCGGCTACGTGCACGACGGCCTCGGCGATTTCCCGACGGCGCTCGAATTCCAGTTGCGCGCCCTCGAGCTCGACGAGCGCAACGACGATCGCGCCGGTCGCGCAGCCACGCTGCGCACCATCGGCGTGGTGTATTCGAAGACCGGCGATATCAAGGCGGGCCTCGACTATTACCGGCAGAGCCTCGACCTTGCCGGGCACGACGCGGACCCGGTCGATCGCGGCAAGACGCTCA
Source organism: Casimicrobiaceae bacterium (assembly GCA_035542515.1). Classification (GTDB taxonomy): domain Bacteria; phylum Pseudomonadota; class Gammaproteobacteria; order Burkholderiales; family Casimicrobiaceae; genus VBCG01. The sequence goes on along the minus strand of DATKLH010000348.1, from coordinate 3,410 downwards.
ACAACATCGGCATCAGCCTCAAGAATCTCGGCCAGCTCGACGAAGCGCGCGAAGCGCTCAGCGAGGCGCACGACATCTTCGTCGCGACCGGGTCGCTGTTCGCGCAATGCGCGACGCTCAACAATCTCGGCCTGGTTCACGAGCTTTCGGGTCGACCCGCCGAGGCCGAAGCGTCGTTGCGCGAGGCTCTCGACTTGTGCGAGCGCATCGACAACCGTGCCGGCCTCGCGGATGCCAAGCTTGCCCTCGGGCGCTTGCTGTCGCGCTCCGGGCGGCTCGGCGAAGGTCGCGGCTTTCTCACCTCGGCGCTCGACCTGTGCGTTCGCCACGGGTTGCGTCAGGTCGAGGCGGAGTGCCACGACGCGCTCGGCGATCACTACGAGCGTGCCGGCGAGCTGCGTGCCGCGCTCGATCACATGCGCCGCTTCCATGCACTGGAACGCGAAGTGATGTCGGAAGCCGCCGGCAACAAGGTGCGCGCACTGCACATCCAGCAGCAGGTCGCGAGCGCGCGGCGCGAGGCGGAGCTGTTGCGCAAGCAGCAGGAGGTGCTGGCGCGCACCAACGCCGAGCTCGACGCGCTCAACGCCTCGCTGATCGAGGCGAACCTGCAGCGCATCGCGCTGGTCGACCAGCTCGAGCAGCAGACCTTCGAGGACGCGCTCACCGGCATCGCGAACCGTCGCCGCCTGGACCTGCGTCTCGCGGAGGAATTCGCGCTCGCGCGCCGGCACGATCGACCGCTGGGTGTCGCGATCGTCGATCTCGACCATTTCAAGGCGATCAACGACCGCTTCTCGCACGCCGTGGGCGACGCGGTGCTGCGCAGCTTCGCCAGGCTTCTGGTCAATCAGGTACGCCAGACCGACCTCGTGGCGCGCTTCGGCGGCGAGGAGTTCGTCCTGGTCCTCGCGCACACCGATGCGGAGGCGACGCGCCTGGTCTGCGAGAAGGTTCGCTCGGCGGTCGAGCGCTATCCGTGGCACGAGCTGCGGCCCGGCGTGTCGCTCACGGCGAGCATCGGCTATTGCGCCGATACCAGCGTCGGCAGCCACGAGCGAATGCTCGCGATCGCCGATCGCCATCTCTACCAGGCGAAGGCAGCGGGGCGCAATTGCGTGCGCGGAGAGCAACCCACCGAGGGCTCGGGCAAACCCTCCTGACGCGCAAGCAGTACCGTCAAGCTAGCGCTGTCCACGCCTGCAACACCTTCAGGCATCGCACCGCGCATTTGCGCGGCGCATGGGGCGCTTCGCGAACCGCTACGAAACCGCCTCAGGCGTCACTCAGGAACTGGTCGAGCTCCGCACCCTTCGCATGCGCGTCGGACAATCCGAGCTCGATCAGTCGCCTGATGAAGCCAGGCTCGAACAACAGGTAGGACAGCAGACCCGCTCCGCCCTCGCCGGTCGCACCAACCATTCGCAGCATCGCACGCAGCGAACCCGGGAGTTCGGTGACATGCTCATGCGCAATGCTTTCGAGCTCCACGCTCGGCGTGATCACCAGCAAATCGACGTTACGCAGCGGGACCGGGCTTTGCGCAAGGCGCTCGGCGGGGATCTGGCGCACGGCGGAGTTGATCAGGCGGACCTTCTCCAGATCGGTACCCAGCGCGTCGGTGAATATGCTCGCAAGGACGTGGCTGCCGACCTGCGCCAGCGTGGGCGGCTCCGCTTCGTGCGTCGGCGGCCGCAGGCTGCTGCGCGCGGCGCCGATGACCAGGATGCGGTCCGCGCCGAGATGCAGCGCGGGTGCCGTGGGCGCAACCTGGCGTACCGCACCGTCGCCGAAATACTCGCCATCGAGCGCGACGGGTGCGAACACGAACGGGATCGCCGACGACGCGAGCAGGTGCGGCACGCCGATCTGCGCGCGAACGCCGATGCGTTGTGCGCGCTCCCATAACACCGTCTGGTCGTTCACCGCGCAGAAGCTGACCGACATGCCGCTCGTGTAGCTCGCCGCCGTGATCGTGAGCGCGTCGAGGTCGCCTTGCGCGATGGCGGTGCGAATCGCGGAGAACGGGATTTCGCGCGCGAGCAACTTGCCGAGTGGACGATTGTCGAGCAGGCTCACCGGTCGACGGCTTGCGAGGCCGGGCACCAGCGAGGTGAGGAAGCGACCGGCATTGCCAAGCAGATGCACCGCATCGGCGCGGTAGATGGCGTCGACGTGCAACTGCGACCATAGTTGTCGCAGACGACCTGCGGCGAGCGCGAAGCGCGAAGCGCCGGCGGCCATCGCCGCGGCGTTGATCGCTCCGGCCGATGTGCCGCATACGATCGCAAACGGACTGCGTGTGGAACCCTGCTGACGGGCCGCGAGCGCGTAAAGAACGCCGGCCTGATAAGCGGCGCGGGCGCCGCCGCCCGACAAGACCAGTGCGCGCTTCACCGCGGGGGAGGGCGAGCTCACCGGTATGCAATGCGTCGATGGAGTTGTCGCAAGTGGTGCATCGCTTTGATCGGCCGCGCGCTCCCGGTTACAACAATTCGTAGGTCTGCTTGAAGATCTCCGCGCCGACCACGGCGAGGTCGCCCGGCGCGTATTGCACCAGCCAGTCGCCCGCCTCCCCCCGCAGCGTGCCACGATCGTCCGGCAGTGGCACGCAGAACGGTGCGTCCATGCGCCGCGCGAGCACCGTCTGCGGGCGTTTGCGATAGCGACCGGGTTCGCCGCTCGCAAGCGGCGCAACCGGCGCATACGTCGCGAGGAAACGGTCCCGCGCGATCGGCCATCGATCGCCCGCCGCCCCGCACACCAGCGCGTCGCCTTGCTCGTACTGGACCGCACCTTCGCGGGTCTGCATGCTGCCCGGTGCGTCGGCGAACGTGACGGACACGACGACCGCCCGCTTGCGAGCGCGGCGAGCGCGCGCGTCGTGTGCGAGGTCCGACAGGGGGCTCGATTCGATCATCGCTCTCACGCGTGCGGCAACGGAATGTTCTTGTCGCGGTACACCGCCTGCCACCCGCTCGCCTCGTCGGTGACCAGCCTGCAGAACGCTTCGACCTCGGGGCGCAGCGCCTCGATCGAAGGTTCCTCGCGCGCCTTGGCGAGCAATGCGACGCGCAACGCATCCATGCGCGCGGCCAGGCCACGCGAACGCGTTGCGATCTTGGTGAGCTCCAACGTGCCTGCGATGCCGTGGGCGGCAGCGCCAATGCCGCCGACTGCTGCGATCAGCAGCGCAAACACGAACACCGAGTCGGACTCCAGCTCCCCGTGTGCCATCCATTCGTGCAGCAACCCGACGAAGCGCACCGTGAGCAGCACGACGCCGATGATGAACGCAAGCGAAGCGATCCGGTGCAACACTTGCGCGATCGCCTCGCGTCGCTCCGCGCCGCGGCAATGATAGTCGGACTGCGCCTGGATGGTTGCGATCAGCCACTCCCACCAGCGTT
>DATKLH010000347.1:0-5862 GCA_035542515.1 Casimicrobiaceae bacterium | reverse complement strand
TCTTCGATGGGCCTTGCGACCAAAGCCAGCGGAAAACCGGTGCGCTCGGCGAACAGACTCGCATGCACGCCGTCGGTGAGGCGCAGCGCGTTGAGCACGAATTCGAACCCGACGTCCTCGCGCACGACCGGAACCCGCTCCTGCACCGGTTCGCGAGCAGCGACGCGCTCGAGGTACTGCTGGGGTTGCTTGTAGCGCAGTTCGCGCACGATATGGTCGGGAAAGGACAGCTTCGAATGCGCGCCCGCGCCGATGCCCAGGTAGTCGCCGAAGCGCCAATAGTTCATGTTGTGGCGGCTTTCGCAGCCAGGCTTCGCGTACGCCGATGTCTCGTAGTGGACGTACCCCGCGTGGTCGAGCGCCGCATGCACGGCATCCTCGATTTCCGCCGCGGCGTCGTCATCGGGAAGCGGCGGCGGATAGCGGTGAAACAGCGTGTTGGGTTCGAGCGTGAGCTGGTAGAACGACAGGTGCGGCGGACTGAACGCCAGCGCCGCGGACACGTCGGCGCGAGCCCCCTCGAGCGATTGCTCGGGCAAGCCGTACATCAGGTCCAGGTTGACGTTGCCGAAGATGGTCAGCGCAGCCTCCGCCGCGCGCCGCGCTTCCTCGGCGTCGTGGACGCGGCCCAGGGCGGCGAGATGCCGCGCGTTGAAGCTTTGGATGCCGAGCGAGAGCCGATTGACACCGGCCGCGAAGAAGCCCGCGAACTTCCCACGCTCGAAGGTGCCGGGATTGGCCTCGAGTGTGACTTCCGCATCGGGAACGAGCGGAATACGCGCACGCACGCCGGAGAGCAGTCGTTCGATCGACTGCGCACCGAAAAGGCTCGGCGTGCCGCCGCCGATGAAGACCGTCTGCACCTTGCGCCCCCAGATGGATGGCAGCGCAAGCTCCAGATCGGTCAGCAACGCATCGACGTAGGCATCCTCCGGAATCGGCGTACGCGCCTCGTGCGAGTTGAAATCGCAGTACGGGCATTTGCGCAGACACCATGGAATGTGCACGTATAGCGACAAGGGCGGCAATGCGCTGAACCTCGGCGTCGCGACGCCTGGGAACGACACGCTCGCGTGTGCAGCTTGCGCGCCACGCGCATCGTCGGCCGGACCGGAATTGCGGTCACCGGCCATGTTCGTCGCGCAATTGCGCAATCAGCGCACGCATCGCCTTGCCCCGATGCGAGAGCTCGTTCTTGCGTTCCAGCGGCAGTTCCGCTCCGGTGAGACCGGTTAGGTCATCGCGGAAGTGCGGGTCGTAACCGAAGCCGCGACTGCCGCGTGGCTCGTCGATGATCGTCCCCTGCCATTTGCCCTCGGCGATGAGCGGTTCGGGATCGTCGGCGCGGCGCATCAGCACCAGCACGCAGTAGTAGTGCGCACGGCGGTCGGCGATGCCGCGCAACGCCTCGACCAGCTTCGCGTTGTTGCGGGCATCGGACTTGGGCTCGCCGGCGTAACGCGCGCTCAGCACGCCTGGCGCACCGTCGAGCGCGGTCACGCACACGCCCGAATCGTCCGCAAGCGCCGGAAGCCCGGTCTGCGCACTGGCATGGCGCGCCTTGGCGAGCGCATTCTCGATGAAGGTCGCATGCGGCTCATCGGCTTCGCTCACGCCGAGCGCCGCCTGCGCGACGACGTCGATGCCCAACGGCGCAAGCAGTCGCGCGAACTCGCGCAGCTTGCCGTCGTTGTTGGAGGCGAGGACGAGGCGGCGGAACATGGGAAGCAGGAAACGGGGAAAAAAGGAAATAGGAAATAAGAAAGGCGAAGCGCGGGCAGACGATGAACCGGTGATCGGCAAGACGCTTCACCCACGGTGGAGGCTCGCTTTACGGTGCGTTCGGCGCATCGGGCGATGCGCCATTCGAATGTCCTATTCGCTATCCCCGATCCCCTATCGCCTATCCCCGGTTTTCACGTCATCCCCAGCGCCGCTTTCTGCGCAGCGACGATGCGCGCGATGCCGGATTGCGCAAGATCAAGCAACGCATCGAGTTGCGCCCGGCTGAACGGCGTCCCCTCCGCGGTGCCCTGCACCTCGACCATGCCGCCATTGCCGGTCATCACCACGTTCATGTCGGTATCGCACTCGGAATCCTCGGCGTAGTCGAGATCGAGCACGGGCTCGCCGTCCACGACGCCGACCGAAACCGCGGCCACCGCGTCGGTCAACGGCACGGTGGCGATCAGGCCCTGCGCGCGACACCATTCCAGCGCGTCGGCCACCGCGACCCACGCGCCGGTGATCGATGCGCAGCGCGTGCCGCCATCGGCCTGCAAGACATCGCAATCGATGCGCAACGTACGCTCGCCGAGCTGCTCGAGATCGGTGACCGCGCGCAGGCTGCGTCCGATGAGGCGCTGGATTTCCATCGTGCGGCCCGACTGGCGGCCTTCGGCCGCCTCGCGCCGCGTGCGCGTGTTGGTCGATCGCGGCAGCATTCCATACTCTGCGGTTAGCCAGCCGCGTCCCTGGCCCTTGAGAAACGGCGGCACGCCCTCTTCCACACTCGCCGTGCAAATCACGCGGGTGTCGCCTGCTTCGATCAGGACCGAGCCTTCCGCATGACGCGTGAAGGCGCGCGTTATCGCGAGGGGACGAAGCTCGTCGGACCGGCGGCCGTCGTGACGTATGGGCATCGGTGAATTATAGGTGCGCGCCGAGCGGTCCCTGCTCGCCGTCTTTCTGAACCATCCGCCCTCACCGCTGACGCGCTGGTGCGCGCTGCTCGCATGGCCCGCTTTCCGCTTTCCTATTTCCCATTTGCTGTTTCCCGTTCCCTATCTCGCCGGCTCCATCCACCACTTCGCCGTCGCGGCAAGTCCCTGCACGAGCGTGAACGGCGGCGGCCCGACGCGCGCATTCAGCGCTTCCGCATCGACCACCAGCGATCCGGCGAGGCTCGTCCATACGGCCTGGCGACCGGTGAGCCGTGCTGCGCCCGCCATCCACGACGAAGGCAGCGGGATGAGCCGTGCACGCACGCCCAGCGCTGCAGCGATGTGTCGGGCGAGCTCGGGAGTCGAGAGGGCTTCGCGATCGGCAACGAGCCAGCTGCCGCGCAACGGCTCCGCCGCATCGATCAGCTTCGTGATCGCATGCACGACGTTGCCGACGTAGACGAGGCTGCGCCGGTTGTTTACGCGCGCCAGCGGCAGCGGCACGCCACGCGCAATCGCGCGCCACAGGCGCAGGAAATTGCCGCCCACGCCGGGACCGTATACCAGCGGCGGTCGCAGGATCGCGATCGCAAGGCTCGTCTCGCGCGCCACTGCTGCGAGCGCCTGTTCCGCCTCGAGCTTGGATTGCGCATACGGATCGCGAGGCGCCGGCTCATCGCCGTCGCGAAACGCGCGCTGCGGATCGGTATGATCGCCGAGCACCTTCACCGAGCTGGCGAAGATGAAGCGCGGCACACCGGCGCGCGCAGCAGCCTGCGCGAGGCGCGCCGTCGTCAGTACGTTGGACACACGAAACGCATCCAGCGCATCGGGCGCACGTTCGCGCAGCACGTGAACGCGCGCGGCGAGATGCACCACCGCACGAGCGCCTGAAAGTCGTTGCTCGAGCTCCTCCTCCGGCACGCCGCTCAGGTCGCCGACGACGTGGATGCGCGGATCGTGCTCGTAACCGGGCCCGGAGGTTCGCACCCACGCCTGCACGTCCTGCCCGCGCTCGGCGAGGAAGCGGCACACCGCGCCGCCGATGAAGCCGCTCGCACCGGTGACCACTACGGGTCCGTCGATCATCGGTTGCCTTTCATACTCGGGGCTGATCGATGCGGCGAAAGGTCAGAACCAGCGCCAGCCGTGCTTGCGGTAGAAGCGTGTGCCGGAGCGCAGGAACCACAGCACGTGACGCCATCCCTTTTTCGCCGCGTGTCCGCCGTGATGCACGATGCTGACCTCCGGAACGAAGGCGGTGCGCGTCACGCGGTTGAGTCGCACGCTCCAGTCGAAATCCTCGAAGTACAGGAAGAAGCGCGGGTCGAAACCGCCCGTGCGATCGATCGCGTCGCGGCGCACGAGCATGAAGGCTCCGGACATGGCCGGCACGCCGATCGCCTCACGCGGCGTGTCGGCGCCGGTCACATCCTGCATTTCGTAGCGGGCAAGCCGGCGCCGGAACATGCGCTTCACCGGCGAGGGAGCGAAGCCACGCAACAGCAGGTTGAACACCGACGGATAGCGCTTGCACAGATGCTGGCGCGCGCCCTGCGCATCGAACACCGCGGGCGCGAGTGCGCCGACGTCCGGATGCGAATCGAGCCAGCGAACCGCGTTCACCAGCGCGTCGATGGCGAGCTCCACGTCGGGATTGAGGACCAGGTGGTAGTCCGAACCCGTCCCATGCAGGACCAGGTTGTGCGCGGCGCCATACCCGATGTTCGCATGGCCGTGCAGGCAGATCAGATGGATGCCCGAGTCCTGGAAGCGCGCACGCCCGAGCTCCTGCACTTGCTTCGCGACCACCCGGTCCTCGCTGTTGTCGATGATCGCGACGTGCACGGTCTTGAGGACGCGCTCCTCGCGTGCCGCGCCGATCGCGAGCGCAAGCTTGCGCAGCGTGCGGTCGAGCAACCGCAGATCGGGCCGATGCGTAACGATGCTCACCTGCAACGATGAAGGGAGCACGATGGGATTTCAGGTTGACGCGCAAGTGCAGGCGCGAGGGTTCACGGCGCGCATGAGCCAGCTCGGTGTCGGGTCGGCGCTGCGAAGAGCGCGAAGCCTGCGCTCGACGCGGGGTGCGCTAGAATCTGGCAAGAGCGAGCGCGCGTCAACTTGCGCGTGCCTTAAACACCGCGAGGACCGCTGGTGTCGATGTCATCGCAACCCGCTTCCGGCACGGCCGCTGACCGGGCACCCCGCTACGCGGTCAGCGCACTGCGCGACGCCGCGGTCGGGCTGCTCTCCCGCGCAGGACTGCGGGACGACATGGCTCGCGATGTCGCTGCAGTGCTGGTGGAAGGCGATCTGCTCGGCCACACCACGCACGGCCTCGCACTGCTGCCCGCCTACCTGAGCGAGCTCGACAAGGGCAGCATGGCGAAGATGGGTGCGCCTGTGGTGTTCAACGCGCATCCTGCAAGCGAATGCTGGGACGGCCAGCGCCTGCCCGGACCGTGGCTCACGTTGCGCGCAATGGATGCGGCCATCGCGATGGCTGCCATCGAAGGAACCGGCACGGTGGTCATCCGGCGATCGCATCACATCGCCTGCCTGGCCGCGTACCTGCGCCATGCGACGCGGCGCGACATGATGGCGATCATCCAGTGCAGCGATCCGTCCATGCGCAGCGTCGCTCCGTTCGGTGCGATCACGCCGGTGTACACGCCCAACCCCATCGCCGCCGGCATTCCCACCTCCGGCGATCCGATCCTGCTCGACATCTCGGCGAGCGCCACCACCAACGGCCTCACCAAGCGACTCAGCGATGCGCGAGCGAAGCTTCCGCACGCCTTCGTGCAGGATGCCTACGGCCGACCGACCGACGATCCCGCCGTGCTGTTCGCCGATCCGCCCGGAACCCTCCTGCCGCTGGGCGGTCTCGAGGCCGGACACAAGGGCTACGCGCTCGCGCTGCTGATCGAAGCGCTGACCGCTGCGCTCGGCGGACACGGCCGCGCCGATCCACCCGAGGGATGGGGTGCGACCGTGTTCGTGCAGGCGATCGATCCTGCCGCGTTCGGCGGCACCGAAGCGTTCATGCATCAGATGGACTGGCTCGCGCAGGCCTGTCGCAACGCGACCCCTCGGCCCGGCGGGCCACGGGTCCGGCTACCCGGCGAGCGCGGACTTTCGCTTTATCGCGAGCAACAGCGCAAAGGCATTGCCTTGCATCCCACCATCATGCCGG
>DATKLH010000346.1:0-2792 GCA_035542515.1 Casimicrobiaceae bacterium | reverse complement strand
CCTCCGACCGCAGCCTGAATGACCTGGTCGTAGAGACGCAGGCGCAGCGAGCCGGCCGGCCGCAATCCCGGCTCGCCGTTCGAGGTGAGCCACGATTGCCAATTGATCCAGGGCACGCGTCCCTCGGGATCGTCCAGGTGCAGCAGCACATGGCGGCTCAAATCCGCGGGCTTGCGCAGCGGCATGCCGCGGCGTCGTATGAGCGCAGGACTGGCGACCGGAAACATCCGCTCGCCGAACAGGCGCAGCGCTCCTTCGGGCGAGGCCGATTCGGGCAGGTAGCGCACGGCGATGTCCACCTCGCCGCGAGCGAGATCGACGTTGCGATCGTCGGCCGAGACGTAGACCTCCACCTCGGGATGACGCTCCCGGAATCGCGCAAGACGCGGAATCATCCACAGCGACGCGAAAGACACGGTCGTGGTGATGGTGAGGCCCGGCGCACGCGTAACGGCTTGAACCGAATCGACTGCTGCGGCGAGTGACGCAAGAACCTCGGTCACCGCGCGATGCAAGCGCACGCCGGCCGGGGTCAGCGACAAGGCGCGGTGGTGTCGCGTGAACAACGGTTGCCCGAGCGCGTCCTCCAGCGCCTTGACCTGGCGCGAGAGTGCCGACTGCGTCAGGAAGAGTTCCTCGGCGGCCAGCGTGAACGACAAGCGCCTTCCGGTCGCCTCGAACCCACGCAGGAAATCGAGCGACGGCAGGCGGCGCAGCGTCTTATGCATGCGTAGCGCTCATGCAAAGCATGCACAAAGACCGCGTGAGTTTCGCCCTTGGTGCGCGGACAATGCCTTCATGTTCATTCCAGCCGGGCCGGGCGATGGACCGCAGGATGCGGCGTCCCCGGCACGACGATGGATGAATTGTACTCATGGACGCGGAGGCTCACCATGGCTAGCTATCAAACCGGCACGCTGATCGACCTCAAGGACCGCGAGGCCGTCTCGCTCGACAACGTTCGCGGCGCGACGCTGCGGTTGCTGCGCGGCACGCTCTGGGTCACCCAGCATGACGACCCGCAGGACATCGTGCTGCGCGATGGGGACAACTGGGTGGTCGAACGCAATGGCCGCACCGTGCTCGAGGCGCAGGACGATTCGGTCGTCTGCCTGGTGGGGCGCGATATCAAGCCTGTCGCGCAGCCCTGGGTGAGCAACACGGAGAACCTGCCGAGTTGGCTTACCCATGTGTTGTCGCTGGAGCGGGCGTTCGTGCCGTATGTGTAGCAACGGCCCGGCTGATGGTTGATGGTTCATGGTTGATGGTTGATGGTCGATGGTTGACGCATCCTGCAGCCCCTCGCGTATCGACATCGACTATCGACTATCGACTATCGACTATCGCCCATCGCCTATCGCCCGAACAAGGTAACCGCCCATGCCCCTCGTCACGCTTACTCTCGCGCAGCCGCGCGCTCAACCGTTCAAGACCGCCGTTCTCGATGCAGTGCATCGATCGCTGATCGCGGCCGGCGTCCCCGAGGCCGATCGCTTCCAGCGCGTCATCGAACCCGCCGCGCAGAATCTCCGGATCGATCCGCGCTATCCCGACGCGGCGACGCCGCGAGGCGACGACTTCGTCCTGATCGAAATCCTCTGGTCGGTGGGTCGCAGCGTCAAAGTGAAGCGAAAGCTTCTCGCAGACATCGTGTCGAGCCTGCAGCGCGAGCCGGGGATCGACCCCGAGCACGTGATGATCGTCTTCCAGGAAACCGCGTGGGAGAACTGGTCGTTCGCGGGCGGCCGCATGTTGCACGCGTGAACGGATGGAGGCAAGCATGGCGGTTCGAATCACCTACATCGGCGGCCCCACGGCCTTGATCGAGATCGACGGTCTGCGCTTGCTCACCGATCCCACCTTCGACCCCGCCGGAACGGATTATTTCGCGAAGGGCTACACGCTCCACAAGACCACGGATCCTGCGCTCGATGCCGCGCAACTCGGATCGATCGACGCCGTGCTGCTGAGCCACGATCACCACGCGGACAATCTCGACACGAGCGGTCGCGAGTTCCTGTCGCGTGTGCCGCACGTACTGACCACGCGACAAGGCGCGGAAAGACTTGGCGGCAACGCGCGCGGTCTTGCGCCTTGGGAACGCTTCGATCTCGACGCACCGGACGGCAAGCGCCTGCGCGTGGTTGCTACACCGGCGCGACACGGGCCGGTCAATGGCGATCGCGGGCCCGTCATCGGCTTCGCACTCGCGGGGAGCGAGCGCCGCGCGGTCTATGTTTCCGGTGACACGGTGTGGTACGAAGGCGTGGCGGAAGTCGCGCGCCGCTTCTCCGTGGGGCTCGCACTGCTGTTCATGGGTGCAGCGCGCGTCAGCGTCGCGGGACCCGCGCACCTTACGCTGACCGCGTCGGAAGCGGTCACGGCCGCGCAGGCGTTCGACCCGGCCATCATCGTGCCCTTGCACTACGAAGGCTGGCAGCACTTCAGCGAATCGCGCGCCGACGTCGATACGGCATTCGCTCGTCACCACATCGCCGATCGACTCGCGTGGCTGACACCCGGTGCGCCGCACAGCTTCGACCTCGAACCGTCTCGCAAGATCGCGGGACGTCTGCGCGCGGCATAAAAAAAACGGGCGCCATCGCGATGGCGCCCGTCCTGGGTTGCGTCGATCGATCACGCCGGCTGCTTGGCCTTTTTCTTCGGCTCGGCGCGTGCCGCACCGTCGGCTTTCTCGAAGCCGATCTCGCCCATGGTGGCGCTGAGGCGGATGGTATCGCCGGCGGCGAATTCTCCCGCGAGGATCGCCCGTGCCAGCGGATTCTCGATCT
>DATKLH010000345.1:0-6702 GCA_035542515.1 Casimicrobiaceae bacterium | reverse complement strand
CCAAGGGGTCGGACCTGCTGGTGATCCTCAACGACAACGAGATGTCGATCTCCGAGCCAGTCGGAGCGCTCAACCAGTACTTCGCGCGCGTGCTTTCCTCGCGCTTCTACAACAGCGTTCGCAAGGGCGGCAAGGAAGTGCTCGCGAAGCTCCCGCCGGTGCACGAGCTTGCACGCCGGGCCGAGGAACACGTCAAGGGCATGGTGCTCGGCGGGACGCTGTTCGAGGAATTCGGGTTCAACTACATCGGTCCGATCGACGGCCACGATGTAGACGCGCTGGTGAGCACGTTGCGCAACGTGCGCGAGCTGAAGGGAGCCCAATTCCTGCACGTGGTCACGCGCAAGGGCTACGGCTACGCGCGCGCCGAGCAGGACCCGATCCTCTACCACGGCGTGGGCAAGTTCGATCCCGCCGTGGGCATCGTCGCGAAGTCGGGCGGCAAGCCGACCTTCACCCAGGTGTTCGGCGATTGGCTGTGCGACATGGCCGCAGCCGACCGGCGCCTGATCGGCATCACGCCGGCCATGCGCGAAGGCTCGGGCCTGGTGCGCTTCTCGCAGCAATATCCCGAGCGCTACTTCGACGTCGGCATCGCCGAGCAACACGCCGTCACGTTTGCGGCAGGACTGGCCTGCGAAGGCATGAAACCGGTGGTCGCGATCTACTCGACCTTCCTCCAGCGCGCCTACGACCAGCTCATCCACGACGTGGTCCTGCAGAAACTGCCTGTCGTGTTCGCGATCGACCGCGGCGGGATCGTCGGGGCCGACGGCGCGACGCACCAGGGTGCGTTCGATCTTTCGTACCTGCGCTGCCTGCCCAACACGACGGTCATGGCACCAGCGGACGAGAACGAGTGCCGCAAGATGCTGAGCACCGCATTCGCGTTGTCGACCCCTGCAGCAGTGCGTTATCCGCGCGGCAGCGGCGTCGGGATTGCGATCGAGCCGGGACTGCCGACGCTGCCCGTGGGACGGGGCGAAATCCGCCGCGAATCGAAGCGTCGCGCGCAACGCATCGCGATCTGCGCGTTCGGTCCGATGTTGTACCCGGCGCTGGTTGCGGCCGAGGAAATCGACGCGACGGTAGCGAACATGCGCTTCGTGAAGCCGCTCGACGAAGATCTGGTTCGTCGCCTCGCTCACGATCACGACGTGCTGGTCACGGTGGAGGAAAACGTCGTTGCGGGCGGCGCAGGCAGCGCGATCGCCGAATTTCTCGCCGCGGAAGGCGTGACCTTGCCGATGCTGCACATCGGGTTGCCCGACCGTTTCATCGACCACGGCGATCCGGCGTTCGTGCTCTCGCACCTCGGACTCGACGCGCCTGGCATCGCCGCCCGGATCAGGGCGCGCTTCCCGCCGCGACCGGCGCAGGTTCGCGCCAAGCCGGCGGCCTGAATCGCGGTCTGGCACACTATCGGCGTGTGCGAGCTGCGCGATCCGCCATGAACCGACCCGAACGCTTCGAATTTCCGATGCCCGACGTACAGGGGGGCACCGACGATCGCCGCATCGCGATCGACCGGGTCGGCATCAAGGGCCTGCGCTATCCGCTGCTCTTCGCCGATCGCGACGGCAGCGCGAGCACCATTGCAAGTTGCAACGTCTACGTGCAACTGCCCGAGGACCGCAAGGGCACGCACATGTCGCGGCTGGTTGCGCTGTTCGAGGAGCGTGCATTGCCTGGCGCGCCCGCGATCGGCGTGGCGAACCTCCGCGAGCTGCTCGAGCGCCTCGTGCACGATCTCGAGGCACCCGGAGGACGCATCGAGCTCGCGTTTCCGTTCTTCCTGCGCAAGCGTGCGCCGGTATCCGGGCTGGAAAGCCTGCTCGACTACGACGTGCGTTTGGCAGGCGAGCTTCTGCAAGGTCGGTACACGCAGGACATTTCGGTCGCCGTGCCGGTTACTTCGCTGTGTCCGTCGTCGAAAGAAATCTCCGAGTACGGCGCCCACAATCAGCGTTCGCTCATCACCATTACGGTCCGACTGGCCGTTCCGGTGTTCGTGGCTGACGTCGTGCGCATCGCCGAGGAGGAGGCTTCCTCGGAGCTCTTCGGCATCCTCAAGCGGGCCGACGAGAAATACGTCACCGAGCGCGCGTACGACAATCCGCGCTTTGTGGAGGACCTGGTACGCGGCGTCGCGGCGCGACTGGGCGAAGATGCGCGCTTCTCCGGCTTCGTGGTCGAGGCGGAGAATTTCGAATCCATACACAATCATTCCGCCTACGCTCGCATTGCTCGCGGGCTCGAATGATTTTTCGCACAAGAGCGCGCCCGTAACCTGAAGGTTAGTGCGCGCCGAGCCGGCCATAGGCCAACCACGGTCAGGCGGGCGGCGTACATTCCGCCTACGCTCGCATTGCTCGCGGGCTCGAATGATTGTTCGCACAAGAGCGCGCCCGTAACCTGAAGGTTAGTGCGCGCCGAGCCGGCCGGGTTAGCGAGTCCGTGATGGCTGCGACGGCCTGCGGGTCCACGCCGTCGTTCGTCGCAGCGGATCGTCGCTGGTCCGGCCCGGTCGTTGTCCGTCATGCGCGCGATCTGCGCCGCGAACTCTCTTCTACAATGCTCGCGCTACCAGGAGCGCGGCATGTTCACCGCACTGAACGACCGTTACCGCCGCTTCGCAGACCGCCTCACCCGCTCGCTGACCGAGATCGAGCGGCGCGACGTGCGCGCGTTCGACCGATGGTTCTACCGTGAGCGCGGCTGGCTCTGGGTCGTCGCGATCTTCGCGCTGACCACGCTCGCCGCCGCTGGCGCGGCGCAGCTGCCGTGGAACATGTCGTTCCTCGAGGCCGCGATGCTGTTCAATATGCTCGTGCTCGTGTTGATCTGGACCGCGCTCACCGCATGGTTCGGCCATCGCCGCTACCACGGTCGCATCGTGAAGTTCACGCTGACCGCCACGCTCATGGCGCTGCTGGGCGGGTTTGCCGGCGCGTCGATGGTGGACCTGATCAACGGTCGGCCGCCGTTGAGCTGGATCTACGACAGCGCGAAATTGCGTCACGTTGTCATCGCGCTCGCCGTCTATGCGTTCCTGTACACCGCGCTCGCGGGACTCATCGCCGGTTTGCGCAATCGCGAGTACGCCGCGCTGACGAGACATCTCGAGGCCGAGGCGCGCGAGAGCGAGCTCTCGCGCCGGCTCGCCGAGTCGCAGCTCCGACTCCTGCAGTTGCAGATCGAGCCGCACTTCCTGTTCAACTCGCTGGGCAGCGCGCAGCAGCTTGCCGAAAAAGGCGCGCCCGAAGCCGCGCGTCTTATCGCCGAACTCATTCGCTTCCTGCGAGCCGCCACGCCGACGCTGCGCGAACAGGTGTCGACGCTCAGCCGGGAGATTGCGATGATCGACGCATATCTCGCGATCATGCGCACGCGACTCGGCCCGCGCCTGCGCTACCGGATCGATGTGCCGGTCGCGCTCGAAGGCGCATCGTTGCCGCCCGGCATGCTGATCACGCTGGTCGAGAATGCGATCAAGCACGGCATCGAGCCGCTGCCCGAAGGCGGAGAGGTGCGCATCGAAGCACGTCGCGATGGCGACTCGGAGCAGGCGCGCCTGAATGTCGCCGTGATCGACACCGGCGCGGGGCTCGCTGCCGCGTCGCCGGGCCAGGGTATAGGACTTGCCAACGTGCGCGAACGGCTCGCGCTGCTCTACGGAAGCGAGGGCACGCTCGAGCTGACCGAGAACGATCCGCACGGCTTCGTGGCGCGAATCGGCCTGCCCATGGAGCCGCGCGCAGCGATCTCGCCCACCCCCGATTCGCTTCCTTCGCCTTCGTACACCCGATGAATCATCCGACCGCGGTCATCGCCGAAGACGAGCCGCTGATGCGCGAGCGCTTGAAGGAAAAGCTCGCGCAGGCATGGCCCGAGCTCGACATCGTTGCGGAAGTGGCGGACGGCAACGCTGCGCTGGAGGCGATCGAACGCCTGCGACCGCAGCTTGCCTTTCTGGACATCCGCATGCCCGGAATGTCCGGGCTCGACGTCGCGGGCGCGATCGGCGACCGCTGTCATGTCGTGTTCATCACCGCCTACGATCAGTACGCGGTACCGGCATTCGAGGCGGGTGCGGTGGACTACCTGCTGAAGCCGGTCGAAGTCGAACGACTCGAAGCGACAGTCGATCGCCTGCGCCGCAAGCTGGATTCCCCGCCGTCCGACGTGTCGGCGCTGCTCGACACGCTGCGCAGCGCGCTGAAGCACGAGACCTCGCGCATGAGATGGATCAAGGCCGCGGTCGGCAAGCAGATCCGGCTGGTCGCGGTCGCCGAAGTGCTCTACTTCCAGGCCGATACCAAGTACACGCGCGTGGTGCTGCAAAACGGCGAAGCGTTGATTCGAACGCCGCTCAAGGACCTGCTCGCCTCGCTCGATCCCGACAAGTTTTGGCAGATCCATCGCAGCACCATCGTGAACCTCGACGCCGTCGCCAGCATCCTGCGCGAGGACGCCGAGCGGCAGTTCGTGCTGCTCAAGCAGCGGCACGAACGGCTGCCGATCTCCAGGCAGTTCGTGCATCTGTTCAAGCAGATGTAGGCCGACGAGCAAAAGTTTCGCGGCCTATCGCCCATCGCCCATCGCCTATCGCCTATCGCCGATCGCCCGTCGCCTATCGCCCATCGCCCAGACAGCCTTCACTGCAGCAACGTCTGCTGCATGAACATCACCGTCGCGAAGAAATAGTAATCGGCGTTGTCCTTGCGAGCGTAGCCGTGTCCCTCGTTGTCGGCGAGCATGTACCAGACCGGAACGTTGTTCTTGCGCACCGTGGTCACGATCTGCTCGGCCTCGGTATACGGCACGCGCGGATCGTTGCGACCGTGAACCACGAACAGCGGCTTGGCGATGCGCTGCGCGTTGTTGACCGGCGAGATGCGGCTGAGGAACTCGCGCATCTCCGGCACGCGCTCGTCGCCGTATTCGACCCGGCGCAGGTCGCGTCGATAGCTTTCGGTGTTCTCGAGGAACGTGACGAAGTTGGCGATGCCGACCACGTCGATCGAGCCTGCGATGCGGTCCGCGTAGTGCGTCGCGACGGCGAGGCTCATGTAACCGCCGTAGCTTCCGCCGACGACCAGCACGCGGTTGGCATCGAGATCCGGCTGCGTGGCGATCCAGTCGAACAGCGCGCCGACGTCCTTGACCGAATCCTCGCGCTTCATGCCGTCGTCGAGCGTCAGAAAGGTCTTGCCGTAGCCGCTCGATCCGCGCACGTTCGGCTCGACGATGGCGAGACCGAGCTCGTTGACGTAGTAGTTCCAACGCCCGATGAAGCCGGGACGCTCCTGCGCCTCGGGGCCACCGTGGATCTCGACCAGCACGGGACGCTTGCCGGTGAAGCGCGCCGGGGGCCGCACGATGAACCCGCCGATGGTGCGGCCGTCGAAGCTTTTCCACTCGATGGGCGCAGCCGATTGGAACGACGTCGCGTCGAGGCCTGCGACGGCGCTGGTGGTCCAGCGCTCCACCGCGCCGGTGCGCGTGTTCGCCGACCACACATCCCCGGGACTCTGGGCCGAGTTCACGTTGAACGCGAGATCGACGCTGTTCTCGTGCCATGTCGGGCTGTCGATCGTTCCCACCGGAAGTTTCGGTTGCGGCAATTCCTTGCGCGTGGCGGCGTCGTAGAGACGCAGCACACCGAGGCCGCGCTCGTTGGTGATCACGGCCAGCGTCCTGCCGTCGGGCGAGAGGCGGAGTTCCTCCGTGTCCCAGTTGTCGGGTCCGAAGTAGGCGAGCTTGCCGGTCGCCAGGTCGAGATACGCCGAGCGGCGAAACTCGCCGTCGCGATCGGTGGCGAGGAACACGCCTTTGCCGTCGCGCGCGAATTGCGCGTCGCTCGTCGCGATGGTGGGCTCGGCGGAGGCGCCGGCGGCTGGCAACACCCTCGTGCGCTTGCCGGTCGCGATGTCGAGAACCCACAGGTAGCTTTCGTTCGCCGACTTGTATTCGATCAGCGCGAGCCGGCGGTCGTCGAACGAAAACGAAAAGTCGCCCCAGCCGGTGCCCTCGAGGGTCGCGACCTTTTGCACCGTCTTGGGCTGGAGCGGGTCGAACAGCCACAGGTCGGTGGTCGGATTTTCGCGCTTGCCGGTCTTGTCGAGATCGACCGAGGTCATCAGCACGCGCTTGCGCGCACGATCGAAGCCATGCGGTCGATGCGCACGCGCCGGATCGGTGAGAATCGTCGCGTCGTTGCTGCCCGCATCGAGACGGTAAAGCTGCGTTTGCTCATTGCCACCGGTGTCGCGCACGAACAACAGCGTGTCCGGCTTGGCGGGAAGCCATCCTCCGCCACGCACCGGATCGGCATAGTCGGTTAGCGGCTCGAGCTGTGCACCCGGTTGCTTCACGCGCTGCAGTTGAACGGTGTTGCGGATGCGCGACGCGACAATCAGCTCGCGCCGCTTGGGATGCCAGGAAGCGACGCGTCGCGGCCGGAACTCCGTGTACGGCGCGACTTTCGCCGCGAGCGCGGCGGGAATCGCAGGCACGCCTTCGACGCGCAGGTGCGGATTGGGTGGCAGCGCGTCCTCCGCATGCAGCGGCGCAACGGCGCCGCCGAACGCGAGCGTTGCAAGGACCAGGGCAAAGCGCGACAGGAAGAGGGTCATGTTGGCATTCCGAGGAGATTCCGCGGCCGCACGAGGCGATCGGCTGCGCTGTAGAATCGCTATT
>DATKLH010000344.1:0-14476 GCA_035542515.1 Casimicrobiaceae bacterium | reverse complement strand
ACACTCACGTCTTTGCTCCGGTGGCGCGACGCAGCGCTGCGGAGGACGTGCGCGCGCAACTGATCGCGCTGATCGAATCGGGCCGGATCAAGGTCGATTCGCGGCTGCCGTCGGAAAACGAGTTGGCGCGCACCTTCGGCGTGAGCCGTCCGGTCGTGCGTGAAGCGCTGGTGAGCCTTCGCGCGCTCGGTCTCACCAAATCGCACAACGGCAAGGGCACCTACGTCGCATCGTCGCGGGTGAGCACGCCGATGCTGCTCGGCCGCTATTCGCCGGCGAATCTCAACGAGGTGCGGCGCTGCCTGGAAGTGCCGTCCGCACGGCTCGCCGCACAGCGGCGCACGAGCGAGGACGTGGGACGGCTCGCCGAGATCATCGCCGCGCTCCAGGACGCCGACGACCCCGCCAGGCGCAACAAGCTCGACGCATCGTTCCACATGGCGATCGCGCAGGCCACCGGCAATCCGCTGTTCGTCAAGCTCGTCGAAGACCTGCGCTCGATCCTCGAAGAGCATTCGCTCGCCGCCTCGCGCGTGCCCAACCGCCGCGGTGGCGCGATCGCCGAGCATCGCGCGATCTACGACGCGATCGTGCGCCGCGATGCCGATGGCGCCGCCGAGGCGATGGCGACCCACCTCAACGCCGTCGACAATTCGTTTCTGTCGCTCGAACGCAAGCCGGCGCCGTCATCGCGTCGCAGCCGCAAGCCCGGCTGACGCGCGATCCTCCACGTTCATTTCCTCCCAACCGCGATGTCCAAAGTCCGCACCGTCCTGGGCGACGTCGATCCCGCGTCGCTCGGCAAGACGCTCACGCACGAGCACCTGCTCTACACCTATCCCGGCGCCGAGCTCGATCATCGCTGCGCATTCGATCTCGAAGCGGCGAGCGAGCGCATCTCCGCCGAAGTCGCCGCCGCGTTGCGCGACTACGGATTCACGACCCTGGTCGACCTCACGCCCGCCGAAGTGGGCCGCCATCCGCAACTGATGGTGAACGTCGCGAAGCGCTCGGGCGCGAACATCATCGGGACGACCGGCTTCTTTCCCGAGCATCTCGGCTTTCCCTACTGGTGGCGGCGGCAGAGCGTGCAGGAGTTCGAGGAGTTCTATACGCGCGACATCACGCAGGGCATGGTCTACGCGGGCATGCAGACCGACATCAAGGCGGGCATCATCAAGATCGCGACCGGCATGGACAGCGTCAATCCGCGCCCGAGCCCGGTCGGCCCGAGCGGCAGGCGCGTCGGCGAATTCGAGGAGCGCGCGATTCGCGGTGCGGGTCGTGCGCAAAAGGCGCTGGGTTGCGCGATCAACACGCACACCGACCCCGAGGACTTCGCGGTCGGCAACCCGGGGCTCGACCAGCTGTACTTCCTCGACCAGGAAGGTGCGGACCTGCGCAAGGTGATCATCGGCCACGCGTTCATCGCCGGAACCACCGAGCAGATCAGGGCGATCTGCGACACCGGCGCGAGCGTGCAGGTCGATCATATGGGCATCCCCTGGCGCAGCGGCAGCACCGACGAGCTCGACGAGAAGATGGCGAACCAGATGTGCGAGCTCGCCGACGCGGGATACATCGATCGCATGACCATCACCTACGATCGCTGGTTCTTCAATCCGCGCGGCGCCTCCACCGAGCTCAATCCGCAGCTCCTCAACGAGAAGGTGCCGATGGGCTATCTCTACACCGATTTCCTGCCGCGGCTCGAGCGGAAGGGATTCCGCGCAACCGATCTCGATCGCATGCTGATCGACAACCCGCGACGCATCCTGGCGTTCTGATCGATGAGTCTGGCCGGCCTGCTCGCCGGGATCGATCGCGAGCGTTTGCGGCGCGACGTCGAGCACATCGCCGATCACATTCCCTATCGCCTCGCCGGTTCCGCCAACGGCGACGCGATGGCGCGTTACAGCGCCGCACGACTCGCCGAAGTCGGCGCGGCCGGACGCGTCGAGCAGATTCCGGGGTTGGTCAGCTTTCCCCAAGCGGGAGAGCTGCTGGTGATCGATGCCCCGGAGATGCGCGTGGCCGCGCAGACCTGCGGACATAGCGCATCGACTTCGAGCGGTGGTTTGCGCGCTCGACTTGTCGATGCCGCGGGCGGTAGCGCGGCCGACTATCAGCGCTCCGATGCACGCGGCAAGATCGCACTGGTCGATCTCGCCCTCGCGCCCACACGCCCCGAGAAAGCGCGGCTCGCCGCTGCGGCTGGCGCAGCGGGCTTGGTGACGATCAACTGGGGTCCCGCCGACGGTCGCGAGCTGCCCTACGGATCGGTGAAGCCGGTCTGGGGCAATCCCGACGCGGCGAGCGGCGAAGACGCGGGCACCTTGCCGATGCCATGCATCGGCATTTCGCGTGCCGATGGACTCGCGTTGCAGGCTCGTGTTGCGCGCGGCGCGACCGAAGTGCAACTGCACGCGAGCAGCGACAACGCGTGGCGCACCGTGAGCTACACGCTCGGCGAGATCGCAGGCCACGGTGACGACTTCATCATCGCAGGCGGCCATCAGGATTCGTGGATCGGACCTGCCGCTACCGACAATGCGACGGGCAGCGCCTGCCTGATCGAGCTCGCGCGACTGTTCGCTGCGCGACGCGGCGAATTGCGTCGCGGCCTGGTGTTCGGACTGTGGGAAGGCCACGAGACCGGCACCATGCTGAGCTCGGCCCACTACGTCGATCGCCACTGGGAGCAACTGCGCGATCACGCCGTCGCGTATCTGCAGATCGATCAGCCCGCGTGTGCAGGTGCGAAGGTGTGGAACAGCCACTCGAACACCGAGGTCAGGCGTTTCCAACAGGAGGTGGACGCTGCCGTGCTCGGGGAGCGCACGCGGCGATGGCGTCGCTCCACCAAGATCGGCGACTCGTCGTTCTTCGGGCTTGGCGTTCCCATGCTCGCGAGCCTGGCCGCATTCGACGATGCGACGTTGCGCGCGAACGGCAACGCCGCATTCGGCTGGTGGCACCACACCGTGCGCAACACGCTCGACAAGGTCGACTTCGACGACCTCGTCGTACACGTGAAGGTCTTCGCAACCTACCTGTGGACCTTGTGCACGGTGCCGGTGCTGCCGTTCGAATTCGCGAGCGTCGCGAGCGGCATCGCAGCGCGCCTGCGCGAGCTGGGCGCAAGCGGCGACTTCGATCTCGAGCCGCTCGAGCAGCGCGCTGCGGAACTTGCGCGTCTCACGGCCCGCCTGGACGATGCTGGACACCGGTGCAACACGGCATTCGAACACGGCGAAGGCGACGAGGCTCGCGCGCAGGCACTGAACGCCGTGTTGAAGCGGCTGAGCCGTCTGCTGATCTCCGTGGAGGCGACGGTCGCCGGCGTCTATGGGCACGATCCCTATGGGCTCAGCGCGCAATCGACGTTGCTGCCGGCGCTGCACGATATCGCAAGCGTCTCTGCCATGCCGCAGGGAGCGCAACGCTGGCGACTCGAGACCAGCCTGTGGCGCGCGCGCAATCGCATCGCCGACGCCCTCGACAACGCGTGCTCGCTGGTCGAGCAGGCCGTTGCACGCACTTGACCGAGGCAGTGACCGCACTCCACCCGACCGATGCCAAAGGAGAACCGATGATTCGCGCCCCGCGCAACCCCTTGCACGTCTGCTCGCGCTTCATGACCAGCGTGTGGATCGGAATCGCGCTGTGTTGGCTGTCGATCGGCGCAGCTCCCGCAGCAGTCGATGCCGCGGCCCGGGCGCTTTTGCCCGACGACGTGCGCGACAAGGGCGTGCTCAGCGCCGGTCTGCCGCTCGACTACGAGCCATTCAACTTCATCGACGACAGCAAGCAGCCCACCGGCCTCGACGTGGAGATCCTGCGAGCGGTCGCCGACAAGCTCGGGCTCACGGTCGACATCCAGCGCATCGGCTTCGCGTCGCTGATTCCTTCGATCAGCGGCGGCCGCATCGACGTCGGCATGTCGGCGATGGCGATCCTCAAGCAGCGCCTCGCGGTGGTGTCATTCGTGCGCTACGGGCTGCTGAGCAGCAGCCTGATCGTGCGCAAGGGCAATCCGACCAACCTCCGCGTGGACGGCGAGCTGTGCGGCCACACGATCTCGGTCGAGAAGGGAACGAGCACGCATCTGCTGTGGGAGCGGCTCGCCAAGGCCTGCGAAACCGCCGGCAAGCCGAAGGTCGACCTGCTGATCTTCGAAGGCAAGGGACCGCAAGTGCTCGCGGTGGAGAACGGTCGCGCCGAGGCCGCCGGCTTCGGCTATGCAACGGTGCTCGTCGTCGCACGCAACTCGCAAGGGCACCTCGAGCCGGCGCCGGGCGGATCGATTCCCGGCGCGACCACCGAATCGGGCATCGCGATCAGGAAGGATCGCGTGAAGCTCGGCCAGGCGATCGAAGCGGCACTCAAGAGCGTGGTGGCCGACGGCACCTACGACCGCATCTTCGAGAAATGGGGCCTGAGCCGCGACCGCGCGACACCGCAATTCGTGCAAGAGCAGCCATGACCGCAGCGCCAACTGCCGCGCATCGCATCGACGTTCATCATCATCTGTTCCCGCCAGCGTACGTTGCGGCACTGGCGGAGCGTCAACTCGCACAACGTCCCGCGCTCGACTGGTCGCCGGGCATGGCGCTGGAAGACATGGATCGCGCCGGCATCGCTTGCGCGATGACGTCGATCACCGCTCCGGGCCTTGCCTTCCTCGGCGGCGAGCCGCTTCGCCGCATGGCGCGCGAGTGCAACGACTACGCCGCCGACCTGGCGCGCGCGCATCCGACGCGCTTCGGCGTTTTCGCGATGCTGCCGCTGCCCGACGTCGACGCGAGCCTGGCGGAGATCGCCTATGCGTTCGATACGTTGCGTGTCGACGGCATCGGGCTGCTGACGAGCTACCACAACCGCTGGCTCGGCGATCCTGCATTCGCGCCGGTGATGGACGAGCTCGACCGGCGCGGCGCGCTCGCCTACGTGCATCCGACCGCGCCCGATTGCTGCCGCAACCTGATTGCGTCGGTGCCCGACTGGGTCATCGAATTCCCCGCCGACACGATGCGCACGATCACCAGCCTGCTGTTCTCGGGCACGGTGCGTCGCTGCCCTCGCATCCGTTTCATCTTCTCGCACACCGGCGGCATCCTCACCATCCTGCGCGATCACCTCGTGCGTGCGGCGTCGGTCAATCCCTCGCTGGCCGCTGCGCTGCCGGACGGCGTCATCGAGACGCTGCACCGCTTCCACTACGACACCGCGCTGCGCGCGCATCGCGAAGCACTCGATGCGGCGGTCACAACGCTCGGCGTCGAGCGACTGCTCCTCGGCACCGACGCGCCCTTCCGCAAGTGCTCGGCGCAGATCGAGAGCCTGCTCGCCTACGGCTTCGGCGCGCACGCGCTGCACGCGATCGAGCGCGGCAACGCGGAGCGATTGATGCCGCGCTGGCGGATGTAAGCCGTCGGCGTCGAATACGGAACCGGCCGCCGCCTCGATGAACGAGGAGGCCTACAGCGCCGCGATCGCCTGGAACTCGATGAGCAGTCCCGGATCGGCGAGGTGATTGACCTCGACGATGGTGCTCGTCGGCAGCTTTGCGACGAAGAACTCCGTGCGCGCCGCGACGATCTCCTTGAACTGCCGGATGTCGGTCGTGTAGACGACGATCGACACGATGTCGTCGAGCGTCCCTCCGGCCGACTCCAGAACGGTGCGCATGTTGCGGATGCACTGTCGCGTCTGCTCGGCCATGTCGCCGGCGCCGACCAGCTTGCCGTCCGCGTCGCGGGAGAGTTGCCCGGACAGGAAGATCAGCGACTTCGGATGGTCGACGCGGATGTAGTGGTGGTAGATGCTCTTGCGGACGTTGGTGAGGTTGGGCGGATCGCCGCGCGTGATTTGGGACATGGCCGGGTGTTGGAGCGTTGGGGGGAAGAAGCAGGGAATAGGCAATAGGGAATAGGGAATTGTTCCTCTTTCCTCTTCCTATGCCTTTGCCGCCACGATCCTGGTACGCAGCACCAATTCCGGATCGTCGAGCACGCATTCGACGACATCGCCAGGCTTGAGATAGAGCTCCTCGGCGTTCGGCTTGCCCACCGCGACGCCTCCCGGCGCGCCGGTGGAGAACATGTCGCCCGGCGCGAGCGGAACCAGCCGCGAGAAGTGCTGCACGATATCCGGCAGCTTCCAGATCTGCTCGTGCGTGTTGACGCGCATGCGCGTCTCGCCGTTCACGCGACACGAGAGCCACAGATCGTAGGGGTCGCGCACTTCGTCCATCGTCACCACAAAAGGCCCCACCGGACCGAAGCCCGGCGCGTTCTTCGCGGTCCAGAAGCGCGTGCCCGATGCAACCTCGCGCTGCTGGGTGTCGCGGCAGGTGAGGTCGTTCAGCAGCGTGATGCCCACCACGTGATCGAACGCGCGCTCGGCGCTCACGCCGTAGGCCGGCTTGCCGATGACGAACACCAGCTCGGGTTCGTAGTCCAGGTGAGTCACGCTCGCCGGCCTCTCCACCTCGCTGTCGTGCCCGACGAGCGCTGCATTGAGCTTGATGAATCCGGTCGGCTCGGTCGGCATCTCGCGAATGAGGTTGGTGCGCTTCAGCTCCTCGAGATGCGTGCGATAGTTCTTCCCCACGCAGAGGAATTTTTCCGGGTCCGGAATCGGCGGATGGAAGTGGATCGCGCCCAGCTCGAGCAGTGCCGTGGCGAAGCGATCACGCTTCTCCTGCGCCTGCGCCAGCACCTTGCGTATCGCATCGAGGGCCGGCGCGCCCAGTGCGAGCAGCTCGCGCATCGACTCGAAACGCGCATGCGTCGCATCGCCGGCGATGCGCAGCGCCTGCTGGACATCGAGCATGCGATCGCCGCACAGCACGCCGACGCGCGGTCGCGCTTCACCGGCACTGGAGAACGTTGCAAGCCTCATGGGGATCCTTTGTACCTTGTGCGCGCAGCACGCGCGAGATCAGCAGCCGGGCGCCCACCCTCTGAGCGCCCCGGTGTCGTCGCGAAACAGGCGAGCGCCCTTGCAACGGCGCAGCGCAATGCCCACACCGCGTCGTTCACGTCGACCATTGCGTGAACGCCGAAAGATCGGGCTCGGTACGCGGCACGAGCGGCCGGCGCGTGTCCTGGTATCCCACGCTGACAACAGCCATCACCCGCGCAGCCGGATCCTGCAGTCCCACAAGCACGCGGACCTCGTCCGACATCGCGAGATCGCCCGTGCCGATCAGCGATCCGACACCCGCCGAGGCCAACGCGAGCAGCATCGTCTGGGTCGCTGCCGCAGTGGCGAATTCCTCTTCCCACACCTTCACTCGCGGATTCGCGCTCGCCGGCACGCACGCGACGACAATCATCACCGGCGCCTCGAGCGCGCGCTCGCGCGCCTTGGCGACATCGCGACCCAGTCGCTGCGCAGCCGCTTGGTACGCGATCGCGAGCGGCTCGCGCCCACCGTCGGCGTACACGAAGAAGCGCCAGGGACGCGTACGATGATGATTGGGTGCAAGCATCGCGAGCTTGAGCGCACCTTCGACAATGGCGCGCGGCACCGGATCGGGCAGGTAGCAGTAGACCGACCGTCGCTGCTCGACGATGTGCTCGAAGACGGTCACCGGCGAGTCGGACATGCGGGCAGGCGCGAGCGGCAGGGTCATCGCGCACCGGCGTTGTGCGTGCGGCGCACCAAAGGCGCCGGGCTTGACATGGCGCGACGATGTCGCATCATACCGTCCTTCGACCCAGTATTGGCATGCCAATACTATATACCAGAGGCTCCGGTTCTTCCCGTCTTGCGGTCGTGCTTGAGGAGGTTCAAATGAAGCTGCATCGAGGGTTGCTCGTAGCGCTCGCGTTTTGTCTGACCACGGCCGGGGCAGCGCGCGGCGCGGACAAGGAAATCGTCCTCGCCACGTGGGGCGGCACATGGGGCAAGGCTATCTCGGAGCAGGCCATCGCGCCGTTCGAGAAAGCCACCGGCATCAAGGTGAAGGTGATCTCGGGCGT
Organism: Casimicrobiaceae bacterium; assembly: GCA_035542515.1. Lineage (GTDB taxonomy): Bacteria > Pseudomonadota > Gammaproteobacteria > Burkholderiales > Casimicrobiaceae > VBCG01. The sequence continues at coordinate 6,485 of DATKLH010000344.1, read as the reverse complement.
GTCGCTCGCGAACATGCAGATGGTGGCCGCGCAGCGCGCCAATCCGCAGATCGACCTGATCATGTCGACGACGCAGGACGCGGTGAATGCCTATGGCGATGGGCTGCTCGCGCCGCTCGACGTCAAGGAGGAGCCGAGCCTCGCCGGGCTGCCCGATTTCGGCGTGCGCCGCGATCCCGGCGGCAAGGTGATGTTCGCCGGCATGTGGATGTATCCGTACGGCATCGCGTATCGCAGCGACAAGGTCAAGCCGGAGATCAAGTGCTGGAAGGACCTGTGGGATCCGCGCCTGAAGAACAAGGTCGGCGTGTCCTCGCCCAAGTACATGAGCGGCTACTTCCTGCTCATGACCAACAAGATCGCCGGCGGCACCGAGGCCAACGTGAAGCCCGGGCTCGATCGCATCAAGACCATGGGCCCCAACCTGCTCGCGGTGATCGACGATTCGGCCGCGCAGCAGCGCCTGCTCGCCGAAGGCGAAGTGTGGGCGGTGCCGATGCTTTCCAGCGCCGCGTACAAGCTGATCGACGACGGCGTGCCGGCGAAGTTCGTCATTCCGTGCGAAGGCGCGCCCGCCGGCATGGACGTGATCTCGCTGGTGAAGAACGCTCCGCACGCCGCCGACGCGAAGAAGTTCATCGACTTCTACCTGAGCCCGCCGACCATCTCCGCGGTCACCGCAGAGCTCAAGATCACGCCGGTGAACAGCCAGGCGAAGATCGGCCCCGAGCACGCGAAGTACACCGTCTCCAAGCAGGACATCGATCGGCTGGTGAGCTTCAGCGAGCAGGCGATCAACAAGGAGCGCCCGAGCTGGCAGGACGCGTGGGACCGCGAGATCGCGCCGATGACCAGGCGATAATCCATCGCGCAAAAAGTTTCGCGATCCGGCATGTGTCGGCGGCTGCGCAAGCCGCGAAGCGGATCGCACGATACTTCTGCGCGGTCTAGAGTCAGCGCGGCCGCCTTCGGGCGGCCGTGCGGCGGCCGCGTAGCCACCGCTACGAGCGCGCTCGCGAATGTCGCAAGCGACATCGCGGCGCGCTGACATGACACAGTCCGCCGCAAACGGCTGAGAAATTCCCGTGCCCTTCGTTCACGCCAACGGCATCCGCACCTTCTACCGCACGGCCGGCGAAGGTCCGCCGCTGCTCCTCATCGCCGGCAATGGCATGGACCACACCTGCTTCGACGAGCAGTTGCGCAGCTTCGCGCCGCATTTCACGTGCATCGTGTACGACCTGCGCGGCATCGGCCAAAGCGATGTCCCCGAAGACGGGTACACGACGATGGAGATGGCAAAGGACGCCTTCGCGCTGCTCGACGCGCTCGGCATCGACGGTGCGCACGTCGGCGGCTATTCGCTCGGAGGGGCCATCGGACAGCATATGGCCGCGTCGTCGCCGCAGCGCGTGCGCTCCCTGTCGCTGTACTCGACGTTCGATCGCCCCGACCCCTACCTGCGGTTGCGCTACGACCTGCTGCTCAAGATCCTGCTCGAGACGACGCCGGGCCTCTGGGCGATGTTCACCGCGTTCTCGGCGTTCGGGCCGGAGTACATCAACGCGCACGACGCGGTGGTGCGCGAGGAGATCGCGCGACGCGAAGCGCGCTGGAAGCTCTCCGACGCGCCCTCGAAGATCGGACTCGCGGGGCACTATCGCGCCATCCTCGATCACGATGCCAGCGAGCGCCTTCGGTCGATTCGCTGTCCCGCCTGGATCGCGGTCGGCTCGCAGGATCCGGTGACGCCGGTGAGCTACTCGCAGCGCCTTCACGCGGCGATCGCAGGATCGCGCCTGGAGATCTTTCCCGATCGACCGCACCGCATCCTCAACTTCGCGGCCGAGCGGTTCACCGAGCGCGCGCTCGCCTTCCTGCTCGAGAATCGATAGGCGGCGCTAGGCCTCGTCGCGGCGCGAACGCTCGTGCGCCGGATGATGCAACGCCGCGGTCGAGACGCTGAATCCGCGCTCGTGCGCCATGCGCCGGCGCGACGGCCACGGCGTCGAGGTATCGACGCGCTCGCCGCCCTTGTACACGGCGTCGATGCGTTGCGGATCGCCGAGCACGCGAATGTCGTCGAGCGGATTGCCGTCGAGCACCAGCAGATCGGCCTGCAATCCCACGCGCAGCGAACCGGTCTCGCGCTCCCATCCGAACGCTTTCGCGTTGGTCGACGTGGCTGCGACGATGGCAGCCATGGCAGGCATGCCGAGCAAGTCGACCATCAGCTCGAGCTCGCGTGCGTGCCATTCGCCGTACGGCGTCACCGAGAACCCGGCCTCCGATCCGGCCATCAACGGGATGCCGGCCTCGTAGGTGCGACGATGGATTTGCGCGAGGGCATCGAGCTCGCGGCGTTTCACCTCGATGTAGTTCGGATCGACACCGACCTCGCGACCGTGCTCGACGATGTTGGCCGTGAACGCGAGCGTGGGACAGATGGGAACCTGCGCGTCGCGCACCAGCCCGACGTCGCCTGGACGCATGTACGACGCGTGGATCAACCAGTCGACGCCGGCGCGGGCGGCGGACACCACCGTTTCCGCGTAACGCGAATGAATCGTAACCTTGCGTCCGAGCCGATGCGACAGGTCGACGATCAGCCGCAACTCCTCGTCGGTGAAGCAGGCGCCTGCGTCGGGCAGTCGCTCCTGCGCCTGGCTGTCGCCGCTGATCTTGACCAGGTCGACGCGATTCTTCACCTGCCTTCGCACTTCGCGCGCCATCTCGTCGCGCGTCGGGCAAAGCACGCCTTCGGCCGATACCGGCATGCCGAGCCAGCTCGGAAAGTAATCGGCGAAGCCGCCGTCGGCGACGATGTGACGACCGGCCGCGAAGATGCGCGGACCCGGATACATTCCGCTCGCGATCGCGTCGCGACAGGTGACTGCGACGTTCCACGTCGACCCTGGGTCGCAGAAGCTCGTCACGCCGCTGCGCAGCACCTTGCCGGCGTTGTAGACCGCACGCACCGCAGCCCACTCCGCGCCACCGTACACGTCCACTTCCTCGGCCGTGCGACCTTCGCCGTACGAGATGTGGCAATGCGCGTCGATCAGGCCGGGCATGAGCGTCTTGCCGGCGAGATCGACGACCTCGTCGGCGGGCGCCTCCGCATCGCGCGGCCGTTGCTTGCCCTGCCAGATGGCCGCGATGCGACCGTCCTGCACGCGCAGGCTCGCGTCGCGCAGCGCCGGCGCACCGGTCCCGTCGATGATCGTTCCGCCGACCAGATCGAGGCGCGCCGCAGCCATGTCGCTCGGGCCCCCTACAGACGGATGTCGTAGAGCTTCATCACGTTACCCGCGACCACCTTGTAGCGCTCGTCCGGCGACATGTCGCCCAGCACGCGCTCGATGTTCTGCGTGGTGTTGGGATACGGGCACGGCGGGTGCGGGAAGTCGGAGCCCCACATGATGCGATCCACGCCGATCTCGGAGCGCAGCTTCGAAGCGAGCGGATCGTTGATGATGCCGGCGAAGATGTTCTCCTCGACATAGCGGCTCGCCGGCTTCTTCTTGAGATGATCGAAAGCGGGAAAGCGCTCGATGCGGTTGAGCCGGTACTTGAGGATCGGCAGCCATGACGCATCGTATTCCGAAAGGAACACCTTGAGGCGCGGAAAGCGGTCGAAGATGCCGCCGAATACGAAGTCGTTGGCGAGCACCGGCGCGGCTTCCTGGAACAGCTCGATGAAGCTGCCGGGCACCTGCTCGCGCTCCTTCGCGCCGTGGTAGGTGAACGGATCGCGCACCTTGCCGGTGACGATGTGCAAGGTGACCGGCAGCGCCGCTTCCTCGGCCGCCGCCCAGAAGCGATCGTACGCGCGGTCGCGATAGGGCTTCGCACCATCGATCGGATTGGTTCCGATCATCACGCCGCGCGCGCCGCGCTTGACGGTGCGCGCGAGCTCCTTCACCGCCCAGTCGACATCGGTGATGGGAATCATCGCAATCGCGAGCAGGCGTACCAGGTTCTGCGAGCAGTACTCCTGGATCCAGTCGTTGTAGACCTCGGCGCAGGCGTTGCGCATGGCATGGTCCGCGATGCGCGGAATCCACAGGCCCCAGGTCGGATTGAGCACCTCGGCTGCGATACCGTCCTGGTCCATCAGCTTGAGGCGATAGACCGGGTCGCAGCCGGCTTGCGCCAGATCATCGAGTCGTCGATCCTTGCCGTTCGCGTCGACCAGCTCGTCCATCCGCGCGGCTTCACCTTCGCGCCCGAGGTAGAAGAACCGGCCTTCGTAGCCCTGGAAGCCGTTCACCGCGTGCGGGACCTTTTCGCCAAAGCGCGAACCGAGGGTCTTGAGCCACAGGTCGTTGGGCTCGAAGACATGCGAGTCGGCCGAGATGACGAGCTTTTCCATGATGGCTTTGACGGAGGGTCGTTATGCGGCTGGACGATATACCGCATTGGTATACATGTCAACGCGTCCCGGGCGCCGCCGGCAAGCCGTCTCAGGCGCGCAATCCGACGAACCGGTCCATGCCGATCAGGCGCTCGATCGCCAGCACGCCGACCACCGCGACGAACACCAGCAGCGATGAAACCGCCGAAACCGTCGGGTCGAGGTTGAACTCCATGTACTGGTAGATCGCGATCGGCAGTGTCTTCGCGTCGGGCGTGATCAGGAAGATCGTTGTGGCGAAATCGTCGAACGACATCACGAACGCGAACAGCGCTCCGGCGAACAGACCCGGCCGTATGAGCGGCAGCGTCACGTGCGCAAACGTGGCCCGTGGATGCACGCGCAGGCTCGCGGCCGCTTCGTCGAGCTGCCGATCGTAGCGGCTGAGCGCGGCGAGCACGGCGCGAAAGCTGTACGGATAGGTGATGATGACGTGCGCGATCACGATGCTCGCCAGTCCCGCGTAGAAATGGATGCGGTTGAAGAACACGAGCAAGGCGAGTCCGCTCACCACCAGCGGCAGCAGCACCGGCGACATGAGGACCGTGTCGAGCACGCGCAAGCGCGGGTCGCGACGTTTCCACAGCGCATAGGCGGACAGCGTGCCGATGAGCACCGACACCGGCATCGCGATGAACGCCACGGTGAGGCTGGTAAGGAAGCTCGTCACGAACTCGTCGCGCGCGAAGATGTTCAGGTACCAGCGCAACGAGTAGTTGTGTGGCGGGATGGTCGTGAACGCGGTTCCGTTGAACGACACCAGGATCACGAGCAGGATCGGCGCGAACAGCAGCGCGAACGCGCCGGCGCGCAGCAGCCACACCGCCGCGAAGCCGACGATCCGGCGAGCGCGCGCCGCCGGCGAGCGCGGCCTACGCAATGCGCCTCCAGCGTGCGATGCGCCCGGCCGCGTACAGGCAGAGCAGCGTGGCAACCAGCGCGACGGCGCTCAAACCGGCCGCCACCGGCATGTTCTGCGCGAACAGCGCCTGGTCGTAGATGACGTTGGCGATCATCCGCACCGCGCTGCCGCCAAGCAGCAACGGCGTCGCGAACGCGGTGCCGGCAAGTACGAACGCCAGCGTCCCGGCGCCGAGTACACCGGGTGCGAGCAGCGGCAACGTCACGCGGAAGAAGGTCACCACTTCGTCGGCGCCGAGATTCTGAGCGGCTTCCTCGAGGGTGCGATCGAAGCGGCGGAAGCTTCCCGCCAGCGTGAAGATCACGAACGGAAGGACGAAGTAGGTCAATCCGATCGCGACGCTGATCTCGTTGCGGATCAGCGGGATGAAATCGTTCTCGGCGATGAGCCCGAGCGCCTGCAGCGCGCGGTTGATGAGGCCGTTGTTGCCCAGCACCAGCATCAGCGAATAGAGCCGCACGATGAGGCTCGTCATGAACGGCACCGCGACCAGCATGATCAGCGCGGCGCGCAGCCGCCGCGAGTCGGTACGCACGATCCAGTACGCGATCGGCAATCCGAGCGTCAGGCTCGCGATCGTTGCGATCGCGCTGAGCCGCAGCGTCGCGTACATCGCGCCCCGGAACAGCGGGTCGGCGAAGATACGTGCGTAGGTCTGCAGGCCGATCGCACCGGTCTGCGGCATGCCGATCTTGCCGGTGGGATAAAGGCTCCACGCGAGCAGACCCGCGAGCGCGAGGGCGTAGATGCCCAGGACCGCGAGCGCCGGAATCAGTAGCAACGACGAGGACAGGCGCAGGTGCGCCCGGTGCGGCGCGTCCGCGGGGCCGATCGCGTGGATTGCCTCGACGCTCGCCATGATTGGCGTGCTCGCTACGCTTGCTTGAGCGCGACCACCGCGCTTGGTTCCCATTCCATCACCACGTCCTCGCCCACTGCGAGCTCCGCAGGATCCTGACTCGCCGGCCGCTTGACGAGGAACTCCTGCTGATGGGTCGATACACGGATCTCGAGGAACGCGCCCATGTAGGCCCGGCTTGCGAGCCGGCCGCGCAATCGGTTGGTCGCAGCGTTGTCGTGGCTGCGTCCGTCGTCGCGCCCGAGCGTGATCGACTCCGGACGCACGAGCAGCAGGCAATCTCCCGA
>DATKLH010000343.1:0-2315 GCA_035542515.1 Casimicrobiaceae bacterium | reverse complement strand
CGAGTCTTTGCGCAGGTCGCTAAGAGGCCCCACACCCGGTTTCAACGCACCCACCGTTCGACTTCGCCTCGCTGCACCTTGCCGGTCGTGCTACGCGGGAACTGATCGAAGGGCACGAAGTGGATCTCCTTGGGTCGCTTGTAACCGGCGAGCTGGGCGCGGCACAGCGCGAGGAGCGCGTCGGCAGTGAGCGCTGCGTCGCTGCGCGCGACGAACGCGATCGGAACCTCGCCCCATTGGGCATCGGCTTTGCGCACGACTACGGCTTCTGTAACGCGCGGGTCGGCGAGCAACACGCGTTCGATCTCGGCGGGGTAGACATTCTCGCCGCCGGTCTTGATCAGGTATTTCACGCGATCGGCAAAGCTCAAGGTCCCGTCCGGGTGGCGCCGAAACACGTCGCCCAGGTGAAACCAGCCGCCGCGAAAGTCGTGTGCAGTCGCCTGCGGGGCGTTCCAGTAGCCGCTGAAGAGCGTCGGGCCACGAATCACCAGTTCGCCGGGCTCGCCATCGGGAACGTCACGATCCTCGGCATCGACCAACCGAATCTCGCAGAGCGCATTCACGGTTTTCGCCAGCGATGCCGGAATCTGTCCAACCGCTAAGAGCCCGGCCGATGCCGGCGGGATGCCGGTCTCGGTCGAACCGAACGTGTTGGCATATGGCGCCTGCAGAAGCGCGGTGATCTCGGCGATCTGTTGCGGCGGAACCAGATCGGCCATCGCGCCGATGCGCTTGATCCCTTTGGCCGTGATGCCGCTCGCGATGAGCGCGGCGCAGAACCGATCGACCGTCCCGGGAATGATCATGAGCCACCACAGCCGATGCCGTGCGATGAGCGGCAGGATCTTCTCGAGATCGAATCCGTCCACGACGAAGACGTGCGCACCGGTGCACAGACAGGCGATCATCTGATCGCTCGAAGCCATGTGAAACATCGGAGGCCAAGCGACAAACCCATCGCCAGGCGCAAGCCCGCATTCTTCGCGGGCGACGTGCATGCGGGCCACTTCGGCACGGTGACTGATGAGCGCGCCCTTTGGCAGCCCGGTGGTTCCGCTCGTATAGAGCACGAGCAAACCGTCCTCGGGGTCGACGTCGCAGTGGGGTTCGGTCGTGGAGGCGGCCGCGAGCGCCGTTTCGTAGGGCGCGCCGAGCATCAAGACAGCAAAGTCGAGATGGTCGATGCGCCCGAGCGCCGATGCGAAGCGCGCAGAGACCACGACGATCGCCGGCGCGACCAACCGGATGCAGTGCGCAAGCTCAGGATCGGCGAGCCGCCAATTGAGCGCACACGCGATAGCACCGAGCTTCGCGCAGGCGAATTCGAGCTCGACATACTCGGTGCGATTCTCGGACAGGATCGCTACGCGTGCGCCGCGCGCAACGCCGAGTGTGCGCAGCGCGTTGGCGGCGCGGTTGACGCGCATGTTGAATGCCTCATACGAGAGCGTTCGCTCGCCCTCCGTGACCGCGGGCGCGTTCGGACTACGCATGGCCTGCACGCGCAGCAGGTCGCCCACCGCAAGCACGCCGGCACGCCGGGCGCAGGCTTCTGCGGTGGCCACCGAAGTGGCCTCCATATGAGGTTCAGTCGAGGATGGGGCCCTCATCGTCCAGATTTTCGGCAATCTGGCGCCAGCATAGCCCAGTCGAGTAATCGTGTAATCTCGGTAGCACCGGATCAAACGGGAGCAAAGGCTTGCAAACGACTGAACACGTTGTGGAAGGCGCCCGGCATCTGCGTGGCCGTTATGCGATCGTCGGCGTGGGGGAAACGACTTACACGCGCGGTGCCGGTATGACGACCCGTGCGCTCGCCTGCTGGGCGGTTCGTAGCGCGATTCGAGATGCCGGCCTCACGCCGCCAGACGTCGACGGCATGCTCGCCTACCAGCTGGGGGATTCCACCAGCTCGACCTTGGTTGCCGGCGACCTGGGCATTCGGCCTGACTTCTTCATGGACGTCTATGGCGGCGGGTCCAGCACCGAGGCGCTCGTGGGCTTGGCGATGGGCGCGATCGAGGCCGGCATGTGCTCGACCGTGGTCATCTATCGCGCCATGAACGGCTACAGTCAGTCGCGCGTCGGCGGCACCGGACGCGCCGAGACCGCAATTACGGGCGAGGAGTTGCACGAGCGCCCATATGGCTGGCGTACCCCGGGACAATTGTTCGCGCCCACCTTCATGCGGCACATGTACGAATACGGCACGCGGCCGGAGCAGGTCGCGATGGTGCGGGTGGCGCACAGCAAGCACGCGTCCAACAATCCTAAAGCATTGCACCGCACGCGCGTCACCGTGGAAGACGTGC
>DATKLH010000342.1:0-3756 GCA_035542515.1 Casimicrobiaceae bacterium | reverse complement strand
GTCCGGCCGCGTCGGCCCGTCGGGTGATGAGCCCGCTGCGAGCGATCCGGCGATGCTGTGACACGAACCGCAGTCGGCTGCGTCCCTCGCGCGAGGTCGACGGCTGCGTCGTCGGTGCCGCTCTTGTCGCGAGCGTCGCCTTCTTTTCCCGAAACTCTCTTGGCGTCATTCCGGCGAACGCCGGAATCCAGCGACTCCTTCCCGACCCACGCCGACATGCCAAGCGACTTGACTTCGGTCAACTGGCGGCACCGCCTGCGTAACTACACTGGGAGAGCCCTGAGCGCGTGAACAGAAAGAGAGGCCCCCCATGTTGATCGGCGATGTTTGCAAACGCGACGTGGTCTGCGCCGCGGGTGACACGACGGTGGCGACGGCAGCCAAGCTGATGCGGGCGCATCACGTTGGCGACGTCGTGGTTGTCGACCGGCAGGACGCCGAACGCATGCCCATCGGCATCGTGACCGACCGCGACATCGTTATCGAAGTCCTCGCCCTCGACGTCGATCCGACGTCGGTGAAGCTGAGCGACCTGGTGTCGTGGGGCCAGCTTGCAACCGTCCAGGAAACGGACACCGACGCCGACACGCTGCGCCGCATGCACGACAAGGGCGTGCGCCGGATGCCGGTGGTCAACGGCGCCGGCGTGCTGGTCGGCATCATCAGCATCGACGATTTCCTGCCCCGGTTCGTGAGCGAGCTTGCCGAGCTCGCCGACCTCGTCGAGCGGAGCACGCAGCGCGAACGTCAGACGCGCGAACTATCGACGCAGAAGGCGGCTAAGTGAAAGCTCGACTGATCTACGCCTTCGATGAAGGAGACCCGAGCGACAAGATGAACCTTGGCGGCAAGGGGGCGAATCTGTGCGGGATGACACAGATCGGCCTCAACGTGCCACCGGGGTTCGTCATCTCGGCTCAGGCCTGCCTCGACTACCTCGAGCACGACCGGCTGCCTGACGGGCTGATGCCCGCGCTGCGCGAGCACATGGAGAGGCTCGAGCGCGCAACCGGCAAGAAATTCGGCAGCAACCGCAATCCGCTGCTCGTGTCGGTTCGCTCCGGCTCGGCGATGTCGATGCCGGGGATGATGGACACGATCCTCAACCTCGGATTGAACCGGTCGACGCTCCACGGTCTGGTCGAGGCCACCGGGAACCCGCGCTTTGCCTATGACGCGTGGCGCCGTTTCATCCAGCTCTACGGCAAGATCGCCATGGGCATCGCCGACGACGCGTTCGACGCGACGCTCGCCGACCTCAAGCGCAAGCACGGCGCCAGCTCCGATGTGGAGCTCGACGCGCGCGCGCTCGAGGAACTGGCGGACCGCTTCCTCGCGATCTGTCGCGAGAGAACCGGCGCGCCCTTCCCTGAGGACCCGTACGAGCAACTGGAGCGCGCGATCGGTGCGGTGTTCCGGTCGTGGAATGGCAAGCGCGCCGTCGATTACCGCAAGCAGTTCCGCATCACCAAGGCCATGGCGAACGGCACCGCGGTCACCATCGTCGCGATGGTGTTCGGCAACATGGGCAACGACTCCGGCACCGGAGTCGCGTTCACGCGCAACCCCGCCACCGGCGAGAACGCGCTCTACGGTGAATATCTCACCAATGCGCAGGGCGAAGACGTCGTTGCGGGTATCCGCACGCCGAAGCCGTTTTCCGAGCTCGCGCGCGAGATGCCGAAGATGTACAGCGAGCTGGTCGAGCTGCGCAACCGCCTGGAGACGCATTACAAGGAAGTGCAGGACTTCGAATTCACCATCGAGAAGGGCCGCTTGTATTGCCTGCAGACGCGCAATGGCAAGATGAATGCGCGAGCGATGGTGGTGTCGTCCGTGGAGATGGCCAACGAGGGACTGATCTCGCGCACGCGCGCATTGAATCGCATCCAGCCGACCCTCCTCGATCAGCTGCTCGTCCCGACGCTCGACCCCGCTCATAAGGTCGAACCGCTCGCCCGCGGGCTCGCCGCCTCACCCGGCGCCGCGTGCGGCCGCATCGTGTTCGACGCGGACACCGCCGAGGAGCGCGCTCGCCTGGGCGAGAAGGTGATCCTCGTGCGCGAGGAAACCAAGCCCGAGGACATTCACGGATTTTTCGCCGCACAGGGAATCCTCACCGCACGCGGTGGCAAGACATCGCACGCAGCAGTGGTGGCACGCGGAATGGGCAAGCCGTGCGTGTCCGGTTGCGAAGCGATCCAGATCGATGTGCGCCAGCGCAGCGCGCACATCGGCGCCAACTTGCTGAGCGAAGGCGACTTCGTCACCATCGACGGCACGACTGGTGCCGTCTATGCCGGACAGATTCCGACCGTCGAAGCCCGGTTCTTCGAAGAGCTCGTGACGCTGCTCGCCTGGGCCGACGAGGTCGCGACACTGGGTGTGCTCGCCAACGCCGATACCGCGCGCGATGCGCGCCGCGCGCGCCAGTATGGCGCGATGGGCATCGGGCTTTGCCGTACCGAGCGCATGTTCAACGATCCACAGCGCCTGCCCATCGTGCAGGAGATGATCCTCGCCGACAGCGTCGAGGCGCGTCGCGCCGCGCTGGACAAGCTGCTGCCGATCCAGCGGTCGGACTTCAAGGCGCTGTTCGAGGCGATGGCGGGTTTGCCGGTCACGGTGCGTTTGCTCGATCCGCCGATGCACGAGTTCCTGCCCACCGCATCGCAGCTCGAGTTCGAGATCTCGCACCTGCACCATCTCAAGCGCATCACGCGTTCGATCACCGAGCTTCCCGACACGCTGCGTCTGCTCGACCCCGACCTTCCGCGCGACTATGTCGATAGCCTCGGCAAGTTGCAGGCGAGCCTCGTTCGGTGCCAGGAAAGCCACCGGGACGACGCGTTGCTCGCAAGCCGGGAGGCGGCGCTGAAGAAGGTGCGCACGCTTTCGGAGGTCAATCCCATGCTCGGCCATCGCGGCGTGCGCCTGGGCATCAGCCATCCGGAAATCTACGAGATGCAGATCCGCGCGATCCTCGAGGCAGCCGCGGAGTGCCGCAAGGATGGCCTCGACGTGCACCCGGAGATCATGGTGCCGCAAGTCTGCGAGGCCGAAGAGCTCAAGCGCGTACGGGCACTGGTCGACGCGATCCGCGCCGAGGTCGAGGCGCGCTACGGATGCCAGTTGAGCGTGAAGTTCGGCAGCATGGTCGAGGTGGTGCGCGCTTGTCTCGTCGCATCGAGCCTCGCGGAGGTGGCCGAGTTCTTTTCGTTCGGCACCAACGACCTCACGCAGGCGACATTCTCCTTTTCGCGCGAAGACGCCGAGAACAAGTTCCTGCCGCAGTATGTGGCCGACGGCATACTCCCGGACAACCCGTTCGAAGCGCTCGACCGGCGCGGCGTGGGTCGCCTCATCAAGCTGGCCGTCGATGAGGGGCGGCGCGCGCGGCCGGACCTGGTGATCGGAATTTGCGGCGAGCATGGCGGTCATCCCGACTCGATCGCGTTCTGTCACGAGGCCGGTCTGAACTACGTCTCGTGCTCGGCCCCGCGCGTGCCCGTTGCGCGCCTCGCGGCTGCACAAGCGAAGCTGCGCGAGCCGAAGGTGGACGAGTCGAACGCCTAATTTTCGGCGAGCCATCCGCACCTATGCGATGATGCGGCGGCTATCTTCGCCCGCCGCTGTTCGACGCAAAATCGGCAACGCCGCTCCCGCTTGCCAAACGCGTCGCAGCGGCATAGTCCGATCAACCACCCTTCGGCATGTCCGACGACGCTCTCATCGCGCTGATGTGCGCCGGATTCG
>DATKLH010000341.1:0-8420 GCA_035542515.1 Casimicrobiaceae bacterium | reverse complement strand
ACGACGTGCAAAGTGTGGGCCACACGACTGGCCGTCGGGGATGAAACGTTGAGCAAGGTCAAATCGTGGCTGTCACGGCCTCTGGTGCGGCAAGAACCGCTGCAACGGACCGCCGAGGCGCATCGCTCGTCGCCCATCGCCCGTCGTCTATCGCCCAACCGCTATCGCGCCATGGGGTTTCGCGCCGATATCGATTAGAGGCCGAAACGCCAGCCTTCTGTCCGGATCGCAATGTGACGTCCTGCAGCACCATGCGGTGGCTGCGAAGTGACGTGCCTGGGCACCCGCCAGACCCGTCGGACGCATGGACTCAAGTTTGGGAATGCCCGGGCCGATAACCGGGTTACGGCGGTGCCTGAAGCGCCTCTTGGGAGTTCCAAGGCGGCCCAGTTGCACGGCGATGTCGCCGGATTCCTAAACCCACGGAGACGAAGATGCCCCAAGTCATCAACACCAACATTGCCTCGCTGAACGCGCAGCGCAATCTGAACAGCTCGCAGTCGATGCTCAACACGGCGCTGCAGCGCTTGTCCTCGGGCCTGCGCATCAACAGCGCCAAGGACGACGCCGCCGGCCTCGCGATCGCGTCGCGCTTCACCGCCCAGATCAACGGCCTGAACACGGCAGCCCGCAACGCCAACGACGGCATCTCGCTTGCACAGACGGCCGAAGGCGCGCTGGGCGAGATCACCAACAACCTGCAACGTATCCGCGACCTCGCGGTGCAATCGCGCAACGCCACCAACAGCTCGACCGACCGCGCCGCGCTGAACACCGAAGCGCAGCAGCTCAAGGCTGAAATCGACCGCGTCGCGAGCACCACGTCGTTCAACGGCGTCAAGCTCCTCGATGGTTCTTTCACCAACCAGGCGTTCCAGGTCGGCGCGAACGTCGGCGAAACGATCACCGTCGGTTCGATCGTCAACGCGCAGAGCGCGAACCTCGGCAGCTCCTCGATCGCTCAGGTCACCGGTGCAGCGGCATCGGCGTTCACGGCGATTACCGCGGGCGATCTCACGATCAACGGCGTGTCGGTGGGCGCGATCGGCGTCGACACCAACGCGGCCAACCGCGCTTCGAGCCTCGCCACCGCCATCAACTCGTACTCCTCGCAGACCGGCGTGTACGCCACGATCCTGTCCTCGGCGCCCACGCAGCTGGTGCTGACCAACTCCGGATCGGTCCCGGCCACGCCGAACATCGTCGTCGCGTTTGCCGGCGCCTCGGCCACGACGGCCACCACGGGCCTGACCGCTGCCACCACGACGCCGACGACCACGACCGGCTTCGGCGCGCTCGACATCTCGTCGGTGGCAGGTGCCGATACGGCCATCACGACCATGGACGCCGCGCTGGCCGCAGTGAACACCGCGCGCGCCACGCTCGGTGCCGTGCAGAACCGGTTCAGCTCGACGGTTGCGAACCTGCAAACCGCCGCGGAGAACCTCTCCGCATCGCGCAGCCGCATCCAGGACACCGATTTCGCGGCCGAAACGGCGAACCTGACTCGCGCGCAGATCCTGCAGCAAGCCGGCACGGCGATGCTCGCGCAAGCGAACGCGCTGCCGAACAACGTGTTGACGCTGTTGAAGGGCTGATACGGGCCCGCGCGCGTCCGACCGACACCCGTTCGGGCGCGCCCTTTACGAAGTGACGTAGCGAGTGGATACATCGCAGCCTATCGGAGCAGCGCCGTCGCCCGTGGTCCCTCCGGACACGGGCGCCGTCGCTCGCCGAGCGCTGCAATCGGACGCAACACCCAATCCCCAGGCGCCCGTGCAGGCTCTGCCCGGACGCGATGCAATCGCCGCCGCCGTTGCCGCGGTCAACGATGCGCTCGCGGCGCGCAGCCGCGCCGTCGAGTTCGCGATCGACAACGACACCGGGACCATCGTCGTCACGCTGGTCGACACCAACGATAACCAGGTGTTGCGCCAGGTGCCGGCCAAGGAACTGCTCGAGATCGCCAAGTCGCTCGAGCGACAACGCAACTTCCTGCTCCACAACAGCGCCTGATCGGATCACCGTGGCGACGACGACACCCGTACTCTCTTCCCCGGGACTGGGTTCCGGTCTCGACGTCAATTCGATCGTCGACAAGCTGATGTCGGTCGAGCAGCAGCCGCTCACCGACCTCGACAACAAGGAAACGCAGAACAACACGCGCATCTCCGCGTTCGGAACGCTGAAGGCCGTGCTGTCTGCGCTCCAGAGCTCGATTTCGTCGCTCACCACAGCGAGCGGCTTCCAATCGCTTGCCGCCACGGCGAGCGATGCATCAGTGCTTTCCGCCAGTGTGGCGAGCGGCGCATCGCCGGGCAGCTATTCCATCGAGGTCAGCAAGCTCGCCCAGGCGCAGAAGCTGGTATCGGCCGGTTTCGCAAGCGCCTCCGACCTCGTGGGATCGGGCAGCCTGACCTTCGACTTCGGCACGACGTCGGCCGGGGTATTCACCTCCAGCGGAAGCGGCTCGCACACCATCACCATCGCTCCGGGCAACAATACCCTGACCGGCATCCGCGATGCGGTGAATGCGGCGAACATCGGCGTCACCGCCACCATCGTGAACGACGGCTCGGCCAGCGGCAATCGCCTGGTGTTCACGTCGAATGCGACCGGTGCGGCCAACAGCCTCAAGATCACAGCAAGCGACAGCGACGGCAACAACACCGACACGACCGGCTTGTCGCAACTCGCGTACGACCCGGCCGCCGCTGCAGGCGCAGGCGCGAACCTCACCGAGAAGGTCGCGGCCCAGAACGCCGCGCTGACCGTCGACGGCATCGCGATCAGCTCGGCCAGCAACGCGGTGAGCGGCGCGATCCAGGGCGTGACGCTGACGCTGGCCAAGACCAACGTCGGTACGCCGATCCAGCTCAACGTGGCGTCGAGCCCCGATGGAATCACCACGGCAGTGACGACGTTCGTGCAGGCCTACAACAACCTCGACACGACGTTCGACAACCTCACCAAGTACGACGCGACCAAGAACCAGGCTTCGACACTCACCGGTGACGGCACGGTGCGCATCATCCAGTCGCAGCTGCGATCGCTGCTGGGCGGCTCGATCGGAACCGGCACCTACACCACATTGAGTCAGATCGGCCTGACGTTCCAGAGCGACGGCACCCTCGCGCTCGACAGCAGCAAACTGCAAAGCGCGCTCACGACCAATCCCGACTCGGTGACACGACTGTTCGCCGCGATGGGCTCGTCCACCGACTCGCTCACTTCGGTGAGCGGATACAACAGCAAGACGCAGGCAGGCGATTACGCGCTGTCGATCACCCAGCTTGCGACGCAGGGGCAGCTCGCCGGTTCCGCCGCAGCAGGACTCACGATCACCGCCGGCGTGAACGACACGCTGTCTTTGACGCTCGACGGCATCGCGACCACGATTACGCTCCAGGCCGGAACCTATGCCGATGCGAACGCGCTCGCGCGCGCGATCCAGTCGCAGATCAATGGCGTGAGCGCCTTCTCCTCGGCCGGCTCCTCGGTCGCGGTGAGCAACGCCGGCGGGGTGCTTACGGTGACTTCGCAACGCTATGGATCGGCCTCGACGCTGGTGGCCAGTGGCTCGGCGGTCGCGACACTGTTCGGCGGCGCGCCGACGAGCACCGACGGCGTGGACGTCGCAGGGACACTGAACGGCATCGCTGCGTCGGGATCGGGCCAGACGCTGCTCGGGGCGACGGGTTCGGCCGCAGAGGGCCTGCGCGTCACGGTGACCGGTGGCGCGCTGGGTGCACGCGGCACGGTCAGCTATTCACGCGGCTTCGCTGCCCGCCTCAACGACATCCTCGGGGAGGACGTCGCGAGCGACGGCCCCATCGCGACGCGCACCGACGGCCTCACCAAGCAGAACGCCGACATCGACAAGCAGAAAGACGCGCTCAATCGCCGCCTCGCGCTGATCGAGGCCAACTATCGCGCGCAGTTCACCGCGCTCGACACGCTGATGTCCTCGCTGACCGCGCAAAGCAACGCGCTCACCCAGGAGCTCGAGGCGGTCAAGGCGAATTCGTCGCTCGCCAACACGAACAAGTGAGGGGGCGAGCGAGGAAAGGGGAAATAGGAAAGAAGCGAAGAGGTTGAAGGTTGAACGTTGAAGGTTGAGGGTCGAAGGTCGAGCATCGTCGATGCGCTGCACCGGCGCTCTGCAGCGCTGCGATGTCCAATCGGCATCCCAGCGCTCATTGGCCTCGGCCGCAGCACCTCGCACCCATGTGCCCCCGTGTCCTCCATGCCCTATGTCCTGTTGCCCCATTTCCTGTTCTTGTCACCGGTTGCGCGCAGCGCGCTAAAGGGAATGCCGAACGTGCCGATAAGAATGCATACCCCTTTCCCTGCCCCCGCCCATGCTTTCCGCAACTTCTGCCGCCAAGGCGTATGCCCGCATCGGACTCGAGACCGGCGTCGCCGCGGCATCGCCGCAGGCGCTCATCGTGATGCTTTACGACGGGGCGCTGGGCGCCATCGCGGATGCGAAGGCGCATTTGTTGTCGGGGCAGGCTGGCCTCAAGGGTCGTGCCCTCGGGAAGGCCATCGCGATCGTCGGCGAGGGCTTGCGTGCGAGCCTCGATACCTCGCGCGGGGGGGCGATCGCGCAGCAGCTCGCCGATCTCTACGACTACGTCGAGCGACGCCTGTTCCAGGCGAACGTCGACAACGATGCCGCAGCCCTCGATGAGGTCGCCCTGCTCCTCGCCGACCTCCGCGGCGCATGGGCAACACTTGCCGCACAAGGACCGTCAGTCACCGCTTCCTCCCGTTGATGCCATGGATGCCGACAACAAGCGCCAGGCCGCGTTGATCGCCTGCTACGAAACGATCTGCAATACCTCGGAGCTCATGCTCGAGGCCGCACAAAAGGCGGACTGGAAGACGGTGGAGCGCGGCGAGCGTGTCTGCAGCCAGCTCGCACTCGCGGCACGCGAGCTCGGCGACTCGCGCGAAGTGCTCGACGCCCAGGGACGGCGTGCGCGCCTAGAGATCCTGTTGCGCGTGCTCAAGGCCGATTCGTGCATCCGCAACCTGCGTGAGCCGTGGCTCGCTTCGGTCGAAGGCTACGTGGGCCGGCGCTCGATGCGACGCAACGGCGGGTAAGCGTCGCGCGAACGCTCGCGCGGAGCCGGCCATGATCGACATCCAGCGTCTGGGGTTGCTGCTGCGCACGCTGGGTCGAAGCGAGACCGGCGTCAAGGCCGAGCAGGTCATCTCGCATGTGAACGGCGTGCCCGCGGTGGTCGCCTTGCGGCGCGGAACCGACCTGGTCGATGCGCATGGACAAGTGGATCCCGGCTCGCACGAGCCGCCCGGGTCGCAGGGCCGTGAACCGCAGGGCGCACAGCGCGCGCGCGCCGCACCGGAACCCGCTGCGTCACGACTCGCCGCCGATGCCTACCGCGACGACGCGCAGACGCCAAGCACAGCGCTGACGTTGTCGCGTGCCGCTCAAGTATTGGGCGCGGTGCTGCGCGAAGCCTCGCGCGCGGCGGATCGCGCACCGGGCGGCGACTCGTTGCCCAACGATGCAACGATACCGTTGGCCGAACGCGAAGCGACTGATGCAGATACCTATGCATTCCCGCGCACACCCGCGGCTGCGAACCAGAGCGCGCGACTCCCGGCAGCGCCTGCCGCGATGACACCATTCGCCCCGCGCGCCGCCAGGTCCGATGCCAGCGCGGCGGTTTCCGCTTCCGCATCGCGCGCACAGCACGTCGATGCGCATCGGTCAGATACGGGATCGACGACGTTGTCGGAAACGTGGCGCCACGGGTCGATTCCAACCAGCACTGCCCATCCTGCGGCGCGCACGCGCCCGTTGATGGCGATTGCCCCCGAGCAGGGTGAATCGAGCGAGCGCCTCGCGAGCCATCTTCAGCAATCGATCGAGTACTCCGGCGTGTTCTACGAGTCGCACGTCGTGCAATGGGTCGACGGCACGCGCGCGCTCGGGCGACTGGCACGCGAACCGCAAGCCCACTGGAACCGTGCCGCCGAAGGCGACAGCTGGCTCGCGGCGGCCAGCACCGCGAGCCAGTCGGATGCGCCCACGAGCGTGCTGCGCCATCAACTCGATGTGCTCGAGAGCGGACGCTTCACGTGGGTAGGCGACCTGTGGCCGGGCCAGCGCGGAACCCTCGTCATCGAGAACGACGAGGAACGCTCGCCATCCTCCGAGGCGGATGGCACACCGCGTTGGCGCACGAGCCTGCGCTTGCAGCTCACCAAGCTCGGCGACATCAGTGCAACCATCGTGCTGCAGGGCTCGCGCATCGCGGTGCGCATCCATTGCACCGACCTCGCAGCCGCGCGGCTGTTGACCGCTGCCACGCCTGCGCTTCGCGCCGCCGTGACCGAGCGCGGCCTCGATCTCGCCGGACTCGTCATCGCCCATGAGCAAGACCACTGAATCGCTGCCGCGCGCGGTTGCGCTGCGCTACGCGCAGGGCGACAGTGCGCCGGTCGTCGTGGCCAAGGGCCACGGCTTCACCGCCGATGAGATCGTGCGGCGTGCACGCGCGGCGGGCTTGTTCGTGCACTCCTCGCCGGAACTGGTCGGACTGCTGATGAAGGTCGACCTCGACACGCGCATACCGCCGTCGTTGTATCTCGCGGTGGCGGAGTTGCTCGCGTGGATCCACCGCATCGAACACGACGAAGGACGACGATCCGAGATCGAACAGCATGGACGGTGATGCCGACGCTCACGACGATGGTCGCGACGCCGATGCGCGCTTCCGGATCCACTCGCGGCTGGAGCTGATCGGCTTCCTGCGCGGGGTGGTCGAGCGGCACGAACCGGTCGGCGTGGAATTCGGATCGGCCGATTTCGTCGTCAGCGCGCTGCTCGACGTGGATCCCGAGCGCAATCGCATCGTCTGCGATTACGCGGCCGATGCCGGGGCGATGACGCGGCTGCTGCGCGCGTCGGAATTGCGCTTCGCCACGCACCTGGACAGCATCGGCATACGCTTCGCAAGCGGCCGCGCGGCGCCGACGTCGTATACCGGAGCGCCCGCGTTCACGGTTCCGATACCCGACAGCATCCTGCGCATCCAGCGGCGCGAGGGCTACCGCCTGCGCATCCCGCTGGGCCGACCGCTTCATTGCGAGGTCGCCGACCCCAATGCGCCGGAGCACAAGCTCATGCTGCGCGTGCGCGACATCAGCGTTTGCGGGTTGAGCCTCATGGCGATCCCGCCCAGCGTGAAAGTCGAAGGGGGCACCATTTTCCGCAACTGCACCATCGCGCTGCCCGAGTCGCTGGGCATCGTGCACGTGGACATCGAGGTCATGCAAGCGCCGGTGTCGCTCGGCGGTCGCTGCGGGTGCCGCTTCGTGGCACCCGGCATGACGGTGTCGACCCAGATCCAGCGCTACATCACGCGCATGGAGAGGGAGATAAATGCCAAGCAATGACGCGCTGTAAAGCGCTCTTGGCTGCGAGCTATGAGGTGTGAGCGTGCCCACCCGCGCATTGCCGCGAGCGACCTATATCCTTCGCGCCCGCGTCTCCGACATCGAATGGACGCACCTCCGGTACGCGTATGCCGAGCTGGCGGTATGTCGCGCTAACGCCGAGCGCTTGACCGAGCGCCGCTATGTGCGCGTGGAGGTCATCCATCGTGTTACCAGCCATGTCGTGCACGCTGCGACTATGCGTGCCATTGGCCCGTAATTACCATGAAACAAGGATCACACCTGAAGGCCATGAGTCTCGTCGCGTTGGCGATCACGCTGATCGCGTGCGCAGGGCTGTATGCGTTTCACGCAAGTAAAGAATGGCAGGTCTTGAGTGTTGGCATCGGCCTTACCTCTATGTGGGCTGGGCTTGCCGTGTGGTCGCGGCGCTCGCGTCGTGCGCACTGATGACGTGAGCCTGTCGGCGGCATGTCCTTCGTGCAAGGCGCGCTTTCGGGAGGCGCTGTTTGGATTCGTTGCCGAACATCCGAATGGCGCACGGTCTAAAGAGACCATTGACACATCCCGCTGCCCACTGTGCGGCGCTGAGCTACCCAGCCACAAACATCCCGTGCGCGAGAAAAGCGCGCGCTGAACCGAGTTTGGGGTGAACGGATCGATGAAAATCCGGCTCCTGGTTGCCGCTCTATGCAGGACCGCCGCTGTATAAGTCCAAACACCTTGTTAACGGACAGGCTCTGTCGCGCTGCAACCTAGCTCGTTCCGGGCCGCGTCCTGCGTTGCACCGTTGATCGTGA
Source organism: Casimicrobiaceae bacterium (assembly GCA_035542515.1). Taxonomy (GTDB): domain Bacteria; phylum Pseudomonadota; class Gammaproteobacteria; order Burkholderiales; family Casimicrobiaceae; genus VBCG01. Next base: position 189 of record DATKLH010000341.1, on the reverse strand, counting down.
GCGCCTTCGGCTGTAATCGAGTCGTGCCGCAACCAATTATGGTTGCAAGTCGCGCGCTGCGGGCCTGGCAAGAATCTTGTGATGTCTCTCCATTCCTCTATTCGCATGCACCACCGAGCATGCCCGCCTTGACTTCCGGATTCGGCGGATTGGCGCCGAGCCAGATCGACAGGAACGCCTTGGCGAAGT
>DATKLH010000340.1:0-14999 GCA_035542515.1 Casimicrobiaceae bacterium | reverse complement strand
TGCCGATCGCGTGCTTCATCGCGCTGCGCGGCCATGAGCTGGTCGGATTCGCCTGTCACGACGCGACGTGTCCCAACTTCTTCGGGCCCGAAGGTGTGATCGAAGCCGAGCGAGGTATCGGCGTTGGGCGCGCGCTGCTGCTCGCGGCCTTGCACGCGCAACGCGCGCAGGGATATGCCTACTCGATCATCGGCGGGGTCGGGCCCGCGGCCTTCTACGAAAAGGCCGTGGGTGCCGTGCCGATCCCCGATTCCAGTCCCGGGATCTACGCGCCGATGTTGCCGGCGTCGAAGCGGCGCTGATCGGCTCGTCGCGCGCAGCGCGGGGCCGAGCGGCCGCACCGAGCAAGGATCGCATCGGCGTGCGCGTCGCACGGACCGCACTGCTGCTCTGCACGCTTGTGCTACTGGCAAGCTGCGCATCGCCTGCGCGCATCAGCGAAGGCGGAGAAGGCGGCGCATGGCGCGGCGCGCCATCGATGAATCACGCCCGTGCCGCGCATGCAGTCGTCGTCAGCGGCGAGGCGATCTACGCGCTCGCCGGGACGGGGGTCAACGGCGCTCCGGTGCTGGAAGTCGAACGCTTCGACGGCACGACCTGGCGTGATGTGACGCGCTTGCCCGGCGATGGACTCAATGCGCCGGCCGCGGCGGCGCTCGATGGACGAATCTATGTGGTGGGCGGTTTCAACACCGTCACCAACGTTCCGTCCGATCGCGTCCTCGTTTACGACATTGCACGCAACGCGTGGTCGGAAGCTGCGCCGTTGCCCGCGCCGCGCGGCGGACACGCGCTCGTCGTGCTCGAGGGACGCATTCACGCGTTCGGCGGCGGCAATTCGCAATCGACGCTGGCCGATCACGATGCGTACGATCCGAAGCTCGACCGCTGGACCGCGCTCGCGCCGCTGCCGCGCTCCGAGGGCAGTCCGGCTGCGGTCGCATTCCATGATCGCATCTATCTCATCGGTGGACGCAGCGGGCCGGCCGACTTCGGCAACGTGGACATCTACGATCCGCGAACCGATTCCTGGACCAGCGGCCCGGCCCTCGAGCCGCGCGGAACCGCGGGCGCGGTGGTGTACTGCGACGCGATCCACGTGTTCGGGGGCGAATCGCAAGCGCGCCGTGAAAGCCTTGGCGAGGTGCTGGAACTGACCCGCGACAGCGGATGGCAAGCATTGGCGCCCATGCCCACGCCGCGCAATTTCGCGCGCGCGGTGCTGTTCGAGCACGCCGTGTTCGTGATCGGAGGAAGCCCCACCCCGGAACCGAGCCACGCTTCCCACGGCAGCGCCGTGGTCGAGCGGTTCTTCGCGCCCTGCGCGTCCTGAAGCGCTCGTCCGCACATCAAGTCGCAGCGCGATCGCGCCGCGGCACGGACGACTTCGTTCTCTCCGCCAGTCGACGCGCGCTTCGCGCAGCGCCCCAATCGGGCTACCATGCACGCATCGCATTCCGCGGGCGCGACGCACATCGATGGCCAACGTCATGACCGACCTGCGTCCCATCAACCTCGCCGACAAGCTCGCGCATTTTTCGGAGCACTGGTCGCCGCGGGTCATTGCGGAGATGAACGACTATCAGTTCAAGCTGGTGAAGTTCCAGGGCGAATTCGTCTGGCACCGACACGAGGACACCGACGAGGTCTTCCTCGTGCTCGATGGCAGCATGCAGATCGCGTTTCGCGACGGCGCGGTGAACGTCTCGGCCGGCGAGATGTTCGTCATTCCGAAGGGACGGGAGCACATCACGCGTGCCGAGCGCGAATGCCACGCGCTGCTGATCGAGCCCCGCGGCGTGGTGAACACAGGAACGGCAGGCGGCGCGCTCACCGCGCCCAACGACGCCTGGATCTAGAACTTGTCTCGAAAGCGATTCATGCCCCTCACCCGCGCGCCGCTTGCGCGGCACGCGACCTCTCCCCGCAAGCGGGGCGAGGTACCTGTCTACTCCTCTCCCGCAAGCGGCGTGAGGCATCTATCTACTCCCTCTCCCCGCGGTGCGGGGAGAGGGCCAGGGTGAGGGGCGAATTTGAGATAGGTTCTAGTGTCCGGCTGCGCTCCGGCAGTCGAAGTCAAACAACCAAGGGGGACGACATGCGACTGATGCAATCGCTGTGCATGCAGTTGTCGATCGCGGCCGTGCTGAATGCATTTGCGCCTGGCGCGCTCGCGGCCGATGACCACGACAAGCAAGTGTTCATCAACCCCAGCGAATTGAAGTGGGTGAACGCGCCGCCCACCCTGCCCAAGGGTGCGAAGATCGCGGTGGTCTATGGCGATCCCGGCAAGGCGGGACCGTTCGTATTGAGGCTGATGGCGCCCGCCGGCTACAAGGTCGGGCCGCACTGGCATTCGCAGACCGAGAACCTGACCGTGCTGTCGGGAACGCTGTATCTGGGCGAAGGCGACAAGGCCGACCGGCAGAAGGCGCAGCCGCTGAAGACAGGCGGCTTCCACTACCTGCCGGCCAGGCAGCACCACTACGCGTACACGCGCACGCCGTCGATCATCCAGATCCACGGCGAAGGTCCGTTCGACATCAATTACGTGAACGCGACCGACGATCCGCAGCGAACCGGCAAGAAGTAGCGCCGATGAAGGTCGTCGGCCTGATCGGAGGCATGAGCTGGGAATCGACGGTTCCGTACTACCAGGTCATCAACCGGACCGTCGCGCAACATCTCGGCGGTTTGCATTCGGCGAAGATCCTGCTCTACAGCGTCGACTTCGACGAGATCGAAGCGATGCAGCGCGAGGGCCGCTGGGACGATGCGGGTGTTGCGCTAGCGGAAGTAGCCCAGCGCCTGCAACATGCAGGTGCGGATTTCCTGGTCCTGTGCACCAATACCATGCACAAGGTCGCGTCGGCCATCGAATCGCGGGTTTCGATACCGCTGCTCCACATCGCCGATCCGACCGCACACGCGATCACGCAAGCGGGATGGCGCACGGCGGGATTGCTCGGAACGAGCTTCACCATGGAGCAGGACTTCTACAGCACACGACTTGCGCAGCACGGCATCGCCACCATCGTTCCGCCGCCTGAAGATCGCGCGGTCGTGCATCGCGTGATCTACGAGGAGCTTTGCCGCGGCCGCGTGCTCGACGAGTCGCGGCGCGCCTATCGCCGGATCATCGATGGCCTCGCGCGGCGTGGTGCGCAGTGCATCATCCTCGGCTGCACCGAGATCGCGCTGCTCGTCCGGCCATCGGACGCCGACATCCCGCTGTTCGACACCGCCGCGCTGCATGCGCGCGCTGCGGCGCTTCGTGCGCTCGACGCCGACACGACCTGATGTCCGCCGACGACTCGGCCGCCGATCGCCATCCCGACCGCGGTTTCGCACCCTCGGCAGAGCGCAACCGGGAACCGATCCTGGCGGTCTTGCGCGAAGTGCTGCCGCCCACCGCACGCGTGCTCGAGATCGCGAGTGGCACCGGGCAGCACGTCGCGCACTTCGCCGCTGCACTGCCGACCACGCATTGGCAGCCGAGCGAAGCGGATGCGGCGATGCGGCGCTCGATTGCCCAGTGGATCGGCGATCCGCCATTGAGCAACGTCGCCCGACCCCTTGCGCTGGACGTGCATCGGCGGCCCTGGTCGAGCGAGCGCTTCGACGCGGTGGTGTGCATCAACATGATTCACATCTCGCCGTGGTCGGCGACTCGCGCACTGATGATCGGTGCGAGCGAGGTGCTGCAGCCGGCGGGGATGCTGTTTCTCTACGGACCGTATCGACGCGGCGGCGCGCATACCGCGCCGAGCAACGAGCGCTTCGAAGCGTGGCTGCGCGGGCAGAATCCGGAGTGGGGTGTGCGCGACCTGGAAGCCGTGCAGGACCTCGCCGCTGATGCGGGCCTCACGCTGGAGCGCATCGTCGAGATGCCCGCCAACAACTTGAGCGTGCTATTCCGCAAGACTGCGGCGGCGAACCGGCCGCAGTGACCGATTTCGCTCGCGTCACACGACGCGGTTGAACCACAGCAGCGATAGCGCGGCCGCACCGACGAGCAGGACCGCCGCAACCGCCACCGCGAGCGCGGAGACTTCGGTTTCCTTGCGCTCCAGCACCAGGCTCGCGTTGAGGCTCTGGTACACCTTGCGCAGCTCCTCGCCGCTAGCCGCGTGGAAGTATTCGGCCTTGGTGATGTCGGCGATCGCCTTGAGCGTCTCCTCGTCGTACATCATGTACATCGAGTAGCCGTCGATGTTGGCCGTGCCGCCACCGGTCTGGCCGAATCCGACCGTGTAGACGCGCACGCCGTGATCGGCCGCGAGCTTGGCGGCGTCGAGCGAGTCGGGCCCGGTGGTGCGCCGCCCGTCGGTGAGCAGGATGATCGCACCGGATTTGTACGAAGCGGGCGCGACCGGCGTGAACTCCTTCTTCTCGGTCTTGCGGTCCTTTTCGCTCGGCAGCGCGCGGCTCGAGCGCGATCCGGAGTACGAGCCGGGGAAGAGCATGGACTCCAGATCGATGCCTTCTTGCGGGAACAGGGTGGCGAGCGAAACGACGATGCCGCTGCCAATTGCGGTGTTGCGCTGGAGCTCGAACTTGTCGATGGCCGCGACCAGTGCCTCGCGATCGCGCGTCGGCGCCTGCACCACTGCAGCGGTTCCCGCGAAGGTGACGATGCCGACCAGCACGTCGGCCGGTTGGTCCTGGACAAAGCTCTTGGCAGCGGCCTGGGCGGCCTCCAGACGCGTGGGCTCGACATCGGAGGCGCGCATGCTGAGCGACACGTCGATCGCCATGATGATGGTGCGCTGCTCGGAGGGCAGCGTGACCACCGCTTCGGGGCGCGCCATGGCGACGATCGCGGCGACGACCGCGAGCAGGAAGAGGAGCGGCGGCACATGGCGGCGGAACCGCTGCCCGGGCCCGATGGCGGTCTTGACCAGGCTCAGGCTGGCGTAGCGCAGCGCGCCCTTCTTGTTACGCCGCAAAGCCCAAAGGTAAGCGCCCACCAGCAACGGCACGGCGAGCAGTAACCACAGCAGTTCCGGCGATGCAAATTTCATGGCGAGCCTGTGACGGCCTGGCGCAACGACCCGGCCGCGACACGCCGAGACCGGTCGTTCATATCCGGCGCTCCCTCAAGTGGCAAAGCCCGGGACGACTATGATAAGCGGCGCGTGGCCGGTTCGCATCCCCGGCTTTCCGCCGCGGAGGTTCGCCCATCGCTCCACCCGGGTGTGAACAGTGAATGCCGTGGAAAGCTTCGCCTGACGAGAATGGACGGCTGGATACGGGCGTCTTCGGCATGCGGCTATCGCGAGAGGCACAGTCGAACTTTTTACCGAGCAAGCAGCATACCCACGCGCCGTCCGCAGAGCGTTGGACGCGGGAACCCGGGTACGGTTCGCGCGAACCCACCTGCGCGACGATCGACGGTTTCAACGGTCATCCATCTCACGGGTTGCGCTGACGACGGGAAGCCGCAACCTTTTCCCGCGACCTGCGTAACTTCGGGAACATCGCATGGACCTGCAACTTGACGGAAGACTTGCCCTGGTCACGGGTAGCACGGCCGGAATCGGATACGCCATCGCCCAGGCGCTGGCGCGCGAAGGTGCGAATGTCATCGTCAACGGTCGTACCCGGGAAGGTGTGGCGAGCGCGTCGGCTCGGCTGAAGCCGATCGCCCGCGGCTCGGTGATTGCGTTCGCCGGCGATCTGAGCGACGAGGTGACCGCGCAGGCATTGTTCGCCTCGCATCCGCACGTGGACATCCTGGTCAACAACCTCGGCATTTTCGAGCCGAAGCCGTTCGAGGCGATCGAGGACAGCGACTGGCGCAGGTTCTTCGATGTGAACGTGCTGAGCGGTGCACGGCTTGCGCGTCTGTACCTGCCTGGCATGCGCGCTCGCGACTGGGGACGCATCATCTTCATTTCCAGCGAAAGCGGATTGCAGATCCCGCCGGAGATGATCCATTACGGCATGACCAAGGCGGCGCAGATCGCGATCGCACGCGGGCTGGCGGAAGCCGTCGCCGGGACGCGCATCACGGTCAACAGCGTCCTGCCCGGGCCGACGCGCTCGCGCGGCGTCGGCGACTTCGTCGAAGCGCTCGCCCACGCCGAAGGCAAGACGCTCGAGCAGGTCGAGACGGAATTCTTCGAAAAGGTGCGGCCGACCTCGCTGATCAGGCGTTTCGCGACGCCCGACGAGGTGGCGGCACTGGTCGCGTTCGTCGCAAGCCCGCTCGCGTCGGCTACCACGGGGGCAGCGCTGCGCGTAGACGGGGGCGTGGTCAAGAGCGCATTCTGACCAGCCGAGGCACGCCGGGACTGGCCCTGCGACCCATGCGCTATAGTGTCGCTTCCCGCGACGCACAAGAGGGGAAAGCCGATGCCGAAGCCGAACTACGGGTTCGCAAAACGCCAACGCGATCTGGCCAAGAAGCAAAAGAAGGAAGAAAAGAAGCAACGCAAAGCGGCGCAGGCCGCGGCCACGAGTCCCGAAGGCCGACCCGTCACCGAAGAGCCGAAGACCACCGACTGAGTCGCAGCGAGGCTAGTGGGGTCGTGCGAGTCACGCGCAAGACTCCCTACGAGTGATCGTGGGGTCCCGCTTCGCCCTTAGCGGCGTAAGGCGTACCGGTCGCGTAACGACCACTCGGATACGCATCGCCGGGCGGTGTTCAAGTGACCCCGCATAGCAGGGGTGCCGTCTAGCCTGTCGCGCAGCGCGCCACCGACGCGAGGATCAAGCCATGAACGACAGCACCGTTGTCAACGACGAGTTCGTTGCCTTCTGGAACGACGTGCTGGTTGCGAAGTTCGAGCGCTTTCGCAACATCCTGCTCGAGGGATTGAGTTACCACAGCCAGGCGCCGCTGGGGGATTGGAAGCTCCCGCAGGGGTCGAGGGTGGTCGACGTGGGCTGCGGCTGGGGCGACACTGCCATCGCGCTCGCACGCAAGGTCGGCCCCTCCGGCAGCGTCCTCGGCCTCGACTGCTGCGACGCATTCCTCGACAAGGGACGCGACGATGCGCGCGCCGAAGGATTGGACAACGTCCGCTTCGTCGCCGCCGACGTCCAGACCTATCCCTTCAAGCCCGAGTACGACGCCTGCTTCTCGCGCTTCGGGATGATGTTCTTTGCCAATCCGGTCGCCGCCATGCGCAACATTCGCCGCGGCCTCAAGCCCGGAGGTCGCCTGTTGTTCGTGGTGTGGCGTCAGCTCGCCGACAATCCGTTCCTCGCGGTGCCCAAGGAAATCGTCCTGCGCTTCCTCCCGCCGCCGGGCGAGGATGCGCAAACCTGCGGTCCTGGTCCTTTCTCGATGGCCAATCCCGACGTCGTGACCGCACAACTCGAGGCCGCGGGATACGACGACATCGCGTTCGTGCGCAATGACGGACCGGTGATGGTGGGTCGCGACGTCGACCAGGCCGTGCAATTCCAGCTCGCGCTGGGTCCGGCGGGCGAGATCGTGCGCGAGGCCGGCGCTCTTGCCCAGACGCGAAGCGCCGACATCGATGCCGCGCTGCGCGAAGCGCTCGCGCGCCATCGCCAGACCGATGGCAGCATCGTCATGCATTCGAGCTCGTGGGCTATCACCGCGCGCAATCCCGCGCCTTGAGTTTCATACGACGACGGCAATGACACTGGCCGGCACGGTCGAGCTCGAGCTCCGATTCTCGCGCTCCAACGCTTGACCGGATCGTGGAGTTCACTCGGCGCATCGCCTCCGTCATCGACAAGAAGCCCGCTGCCAACGCGGCATCGCGCGAGCTGCCGCGAAGCGTGTGCATTTTTCGCGCGACTGCTGCGTGGCGTATCATCGGCTGACCGCGTTCATCACTGCTTCGATCTCCCGGCCTCAAGGCACATGATCGTCGTCCGCGACATCGACCACGTCGTGCTGCGCGTGGCGGACATCGAGCGATCGCTCGCCTTCTGGCGCAACGCGCTGGGCTGTGCGCTCGAGAAGGTCCAGGACGACATCGGGCTGTGGCAGCTGCGCGCCGGCGCATCACTGATCGATCTGGTGCCGATCTCCGGCAAGCTGGGACGTGCGGGCGGCGCAGCGCCGGGCAAAGAAGGCCGCAACATGGATCACGTGTGCCTGCGCGTCGATCCGTTCGATCCTGCCGCAATCGCGGCGCATCTGGATGCACACGGCATTGCCCACGGCGAGGTGGTCACCCGCTACGGCGCGCGCGGCAACGGACCTTCGATGTACATCACCGACCCCGACGGCAACACGGTAGAGCTCAAAGGACCGTCTGCTTCTGCGTGAGCGAGCGGCCGGGCGAGGGCCGCGCGAAGGCCCGCTCGTGCCGCGGCATGCGGCGCGCGTGGGCGCGCCAGGGCAAGGAGGCACGTTCGGGCTGCCGGCCCCTGCGCGTCAGCGACGACACCGCGAGCGCGATGGCGATCGCTCCATACACGCCGACCAGCGCTTGGTTGGACAATCGCGCTTCGTAACCCGGCTGCAGCCGTCGCGGCGTCATCTGGTAGTCGACGAAGCACGCGAGCGCCGCGATGGTGAGCCCACCTCCAACCGCCGCGCGAGCATCGCCTCGCTCGGCCTTGGCCCCGAACCAACGCTCGTAGAACACAGCCCAGAAGACCGACGCGAGGTGATGGGTCGCATAGCCGGCCAGCGTGTAGCGGATGCTCGGCCGGTCCTGATGGAGCGCGCGATCGCCCCAGAACCAGTGGCTGATCGCGTTGGTCGGCGCAAATGCGCTGCCGCTTTCGCTTCGACCGAAGAGGGCGAGCACCGCCGTCGATATCACACTGACCAGGGCGCCGCTCCACCATGCGTCCCGCAATGCGCCTCCCCAGCTCTTCATCGATGCCTGTCCTCCTCAACGAAACGGCCGGACGCTCTGCAGGTCTGGAGCGATGGTCAGGCCTTAAAATCGAAACCCCCGGTTGTGATTGCAAGCGCGCTCGCCAGTTCCCCGCCGCGCGCGCACTGGAGCCGCATTGGTCGTCCTGCTGACCGGCGCTACCGGATTCATCGGCAGCCATCTTGCCATGGCGCTGCGCGCGGCGGGTCATGAGGTGGTGTGCTGCGCACGATCGACTGATTACGGCGTCCTCGCGCACTGCACTCGCGCGGTCGAGGCGGATTACACCGTCGATGTCACGCCCGACGCCTGGCTCGCGCGCCTGCAGGGCATCGACGTGGTCGTCAACGCCGTCGGTGTCCTCGTCGAGCGGGGTGCGCAGAGCTTCGATCGGCTGCATCGCGATGCGCCGCGGGCGCTGTTCGCCGCGTGCGCGCAGGCGAAGGTGCAGCGCGTGGTGCAGATCTCGGCGCTCAGCGCGGATGCGCACGCCCGGAGCCGCTATCACCTGAGCAAGCGTGAAGCCGATGCGTTTCTCGCCACGCTGCCGCTGTCGTGGGTGATCGTACAGCCGTCGCTGGTGTTCGGTCCGGGCGGTGGGAGCGCGCGCTTGTTCACGCTTCTTGCAACTCTTCCGCTCGTACCGTTACCGGGAAGCGGCGAGCAGCAACTGCAACCGATCCACATCGACGACCTCACGGCGTGCATGCTCGCTTGCATCGAGGGTCGGGCCGGCGAGCGTCGCGTGATCCCGCTGGTGGGCGCCACGCCGCGCACGCTGCGGGCTTTCCTCGCGCGACTGCGCGAGGCGCTGGGCCTTCCACGCGCGCGCTTCCTGCACGTACCGATGGCGCTGGTGCGTGCGACCGCGGAGCTGGGGCGCATGGTGCCCGGCGCTTTGCTCGATCGCGAAACGCTCGCGATGCTGTTGCGCGGAAACGTCGCGCCCGTCGATGCCACGACCGATCTGCTCGGTCACGCGCCTCGCGATGTCGATGCATTCGTCGATCGGCACGACGCGATCGCCTGGCGCGCACGCGCGAAGCTCGATTGGCTGTTGCCGCTGCTTCGTTTCGCGATCGCCTTGGTATGGATCGCGACGGGCATCGTTTCGCTCGGTGTCTACCCGGTCGAAGACAGCTACCGGCTGCTCGCGCGGCTCGGCGTCAGCGGCGCTCTCGCTTCGGTCATGCTCTACGGCGCGGCCTTGCTCGATCTGGTCGTCGGAATCGCAACACTGGCGGCACGCAGGCGCCGATGGCTGTGGATGTTCCAGGTCGGCGTCATCGCAACTTACAGCCTGCTCATTGCCTGGCGTCTTCCCGAATACTGGATCCATCCATATGGTCCGCTGACCAAGAACCTCGTGATGCTGGCCGCGATCTGGCTTTTGTACGAGCTCGACGAGGGATGACGTTCCGTGGAATACGTCATCGTCAAGTGGCTGCACATCCTGTCCTCGACGCTGCTGTTCGGGACCGGGCTCGGGTCGGCGTTCTACATGTTCTTCGTCAGCCGGACACGCGACGTGCACGCGATCGCAGCGGTGCTGCGCTACGTCGTCGTAGCCGACTGGGCGTTCACTGCGACGACCGTGGTGTTCCAACCGCTGTCGGGCTGGTACCTCGCGCACCTCGCCGGCTTTCCGATGACCAGCCGCTGGATCGTCTACTCGTTCGCGTTGTATTTCCTCGCCGGCGTGTGTTGGCTTCCCGTGGTATGGCTGCAGATACGCATGCGCGACATGGCACAAGCAGCCGCGCGCGAGAACGCACAACTCCCCGCGGCGTACGACAGGATGCTGAGCATCTGGACGCTGCTCGGCATCCCCGCCTTCCTGGCGCTGGTGATCGTGTTCTACCTGATGGTCGCCAAGCCCACGTAAGTGCTCGCTAGAACGTCATCTCCACCGGCGGCAGGCCGTCGAACTCGGCGCGCACGCGCGCACCCGGCGGCATCTGGCGTACACCCACGCACGAACCGGTGGTGACCACCTGTCCGGCTCGCAAGCCCCCGACGCGATCGGCAGCGTGGTTCGCAAGCCAGCCGAGCAATCGCAACACGTCGCCCGCCGCGTTGCCTCCGGTCGCCTCGTAGTCCAACGCGTCATTGCAGTACACGCGAACGTGAGCAAGCGTTTGGTCGACGCGCAGATCGTGCGTGCGCGGAGGTCCGACCACCAGTGCGCCGTTGCCCAGGAAGTCCGCCACCAGCGAGGGCCAGTCCACCTCGACGCGGTTGCGATAACGCGATTCGACCACCTCGATGGTGGAGTGCACCGACGCCATCGCATCGACCACCTCGTCGACTTCGTATCCGCCGGATCGCGGCGGCAAGTCGCGTCCCACCGTAAAGCCGATCTCCGCCTCGATCAGGCAGATGCGGAAGCGTTCCTCGAAGCGGTGCGGACTCGCGAAGACCAGCGACTGCGGCAGGGGACCGGCGTTCGGCGACGCGGTGGGCGAGCGCGCCCCGACCTTCCACCCGCCGATCGTTCCGAGGCTGCGCATCTGTGCATTCTGCACGGCATACGCTTCGATTTCGTTGCGCGGCCGCATCGACTGCGGGAGCGCCTCGATCGGCTGGCGTGTTTCGCGCGCCTGCAGGAGCAGGCGGGCAGCGCTCTCAAGGTCTGGCATGGCGATCGCCGAGCAATGGGACAGAGTTGGACGCGGCAAGCACCGGCCAGAGCGCGGCGGCGGCCGATGCGGCGGCAAGCAGATGCTTCAAGGTGTGGCCCGATAGCAGGTTGGAAGTGAACTCCCAGATCTTCGCATCTTCGAGCTCGGCGGCTTTGGCGAGCGCATACAACACGAACATCGCGCCCCATGGAAATGGATCGTGACCGTGCGGGGTGAGCGCGAGAAGCGCAAGCAGTCCCGCCATCGGCCCGAACTGCACCAGTCCATACAACGAAAGATCGCCGGTGTGCCGCCAGTAGGCGATGCTCGCTGCGCCGAGCACGACAAGCACGAGCAGCGTGGCAGCCCCCAGGCGCACGCTCACGCGCTGAGCAATGCCGATCGCCATGATTGCAGCGAACACGACTGTCATCGGCAATCGATCCCATACCAGCGCAGCATCACCCGGCGCGTGGTGGTACCACGCTGATCCGATGCCGGTTCCGACGATGCCCGCAGCAATGCACCAGAGGCTCGCGTGCGTTGCTGCGTCGAAGCGGCGGCCCTCGCCGTGCACGAGGCGGCCAAGCGCGACCGCTCCGACGACGACGAACGCGACGCTCGACACGACGTTCGCGGCATAGGGAATCCCGAGCCACGCGCGGGCATCGGCGAAAGCGTGGTACGACGGGTCCTGCGGAATCGCGGGCAACACGAGCCATAGGGCAACCGTGGCGAGTATCACGGAAGCGACCTTCGCGGGAAGGCCGAAGCGATGCGGCTGCGCGGTGGTTGCCATCATCGCTCGCCAGCCCTCGATGGACGATGCGCCAAGGCGTCGGCGAGCACGCGCGCGACGTGCACGGCCTTGCGCGCGCCCCCCGTGCCATCGGCGATCTGATGGCGGCAGCTCGTGCCGTCGGCGACGACGATGGTATCGGCATCGGCCTTGCGCACGGCGGGCAACAGTGCAAGCTCGGCCATGCGCATCGATACGTCGTAATGCGCCGCTTCGTAACCGAAGCTGCCGGCCATGCCGCAGCAGCTCGATTCGATCGTTTCCACTTCGAGCCCCGGGATCAGCCCGAGAACCGACTGCACCGGCGAGAGCACGCCGAACGCCTTCTGATGGCAATGTCCGTGCAGCAACGCGCGCTTCGCATCGATCCGCTCGAGCGGAAGCTTCAGGCGCCCGGCCTTGTGCTCGCTCGCCAGGAACTCTTCGAGCATGAACGCGTTGCGAGCCAGGACCTGCGCGCGTTCGCCGAGGCCCATCACGAGATATTCGTCTCGCAGCGACAACAGGCACGAGGGTTCGAGCCCGACGATGGGCACGTTCCTCGCCGCGTAAGGCGAAAGCGCATCGAGCATGCGCAGCGCTTCGCGACGCGCCTGGTCCACGCGACCCGCCGTCAGATAGGTGCGGCCGCAACACAGCGGGCGCTCTGCGTCATCGCGAACGATCGCCACTTCGTAACCCGCCGCGCGCAGAACCGCGAGCGCGGCCTGCGCGTTCTCCGGCTCGAAATAGTTGGTGAACGTGTCGACAAAGAGCGCCACGTTCGCTTCGGCGAAGGGCCGTGTCGCAGCCTCAGCGGTTGCGAAGAACGTGTCGCGCCGAAATTCCGGCAACGCGCGCTGCTCGGCGAATCCCAGCAGCGATCGCGACCAGCGGCGCAGCAGTGGAGCGCGATTGCGCAGATTCGCGAGTCCCGGCACGCGCGCCGCCCACGGAGCCCAGCGCGGCAGGCTCGCGATCAGCCGATCCTTCAGCGGCAATCGATGCGCGCGCTGCCAGTGGTGCATGAACTCGATCTTCATCTTCGCCATGTCGACGCCGGTCGGGCAATCGCGCCGACAGCCCTTGCAGCTCACGCACAGGTCGAGCGCGTCGCGGACGGCGTCGTTGGCGAAATCGGGTCCGAGCTGCCCGGACAGCGCGAGACGCAGCGTGTTGGCGCGTCCGCGCGTGAGATGCTGCTCGTCGCGCGTGACACGGTAGCTTGGACACATCGTGCCCGCGTCGAACTTGCGGCAGTGACCGTTGTTGTTGCACATCTCCACGGCCTTGGCGAATCCCTGCGCCGGATCGCCACCGCTGCCGGGAGGCGTCAGCGTGTCCGCGACGGGATCGTTCTGCACGTTCCACGCCGACCAGTCGAGCGCCGTGGCGAGCGGCAGCGTGCGATAGCCGGGCGGATAGCGGAACAGCGGCGCATCGTCCATGCGCGTGGGGCGCACGATCTTGCCTGGATTCATCAGGCCATGCGGATCGAGCAGGTCCTTGATTCGTTCGAATGCACGCGTCAGGCGCGGGCCGAATTGCCAGGCGACCCATTCGCTGCGCACCAGGCCGTCGCCGTGCTCGCCGGAGTACGCGCCCTTGTATTCGCGCACCATCGCGGAGGCTTCCTCGGCGATCGCGCGCATCTTCGCCGCGCCGTCGCGGCGCATGTCGAGGATCGGCCGCACGTGCAGCGTGCCGACCGACGCGTGCGCATACCAGGTCCCGCGCGTGCCGTGCCTGTGAAACACCTGCGTGAGGCGATCGACGTAGTCGGCGAGATGCTCGAGCGGAACTGCGCAATCCTCGATGAACGATACCGGCTTGCCGTCGCCGCGCATGCTCATCATGATGTTGAGGCCGGCCTTGCGCACTTCCCACAACGCCTTCTGCGCGCCCGCATCGACCAGCCGGACCACACTGTCCGGCATGCCGAGATCGCCCATGCGCTCGACCAGCCGATCGAGGTCGCGCCGCGCAGTCTGCGCGTCGTCGGCGGTGAATTCGCACAACAGGATCGCCTCCGGCTCGCCGATCAGCGCAGCGTCGATGATCGGGCGAAACGCGGGATTGCCGCGCGCCAGCTCGATCATCGTGCGATCGACGAGCTCGACGGCGGAGGGCCGCAGCTGCACGATGTGCCGCGCGAATTCCATCGCGCGATACAAGGTGGGAAAGTTCACCACACCGAGCGCCCTGTGTGCCGGCAGCGGCGCAAGCTTGAGCGTGAGCGACCGACTCCATGCCAGCGTGCCCTCGCTTCCCACCAGCAGGTGCGCGAAATTGACGCTGCCGTCGGCGGTGTACGGCCGCTCACTCTGCGGATGGAAGACGTCGATGTTGTAACCACCCACGCGTCGCAGCACCTTCGGCACGCGTGCGACGATCTCGTCGCGCACGCCATCGGCGATGGTGCGCATCGTGGTGAGGAGGTCCGAGCCGCGCTGCGCCGCCACCATGTCGGCTTCGGGTCCGAAGCGAACCTGCGTGCCATCGGCCAGCAGCGCATCGATCGCCAGCACGTTATGGACCATGTTCCCGTAGGCGATCGAGCGCGAGCCGCACGAATTGTTGCCGGCCATGCCGCCGAGCGTCGCCTGCGCGCTGGTGCTGACGTCGACCGGGAACCACAGTCCGTGCGGTCGAAGCCAGGCGTTGAGCGCGTCGAGCACGATGCCCGGCTGCACCTCGACAGTGGCATTTTCGCGATCGAATGCGACGACGTTGTTGAGATGCTTGCTGTGGTCGATGACCAGCGCCGCACCGATGGTCTGCCCGCAT
>DATKLH010000339.1:0-11500 GCA_035542515.1 Casimicrobiaceae bacterium | reverse complement strand
GCGCGGGTCGCGCTTCGCGGGAGCGACGATATCGCATCAGCCGTCGGATCGGATGAATCTCAATGCTGCCGCGATTTCCCCGTCGGTTCCGCAGGTCCGCTCGCACGGTGCCGCGGAGTGACCTTGAGCAGGGCGGGCAGGAAGATGAGCGCTGCCATCAACGTGCAGGCGAGCGACAGCGCAAGCAGCTCGCCCATGCTGGCCGTTCCCGGATGATGCGAGAACCACAGGCTGCCGAACGCCGTCCCGGTGGTCAGCGCGCTGAACAACACCGCACGCGTGAGGCTCGACTGCAGGAAGTTGGTGCGGCCCGCGCGGCGCGCCATGACGTAATAGATGTTGAAGGCGACGCCGATGCCAAACAGCAGCGGCAGCGCGATGATGTTCTCGTAGTTCAACGGCAGTCCCAGCACGACGCACGAGCCCAGCGTCACGACGCCGGCCCAGAACAATGGTGCAAGCGTCAGCACGACGTCGACCAGGCGCCGTAGCGCGATGGCGAGCAGAACCGTGATCGAAATGAACGCCCAGATGCCCGCCTGCACGAACGCGCGCACGATCGTGCGTCCCGATTCCTGGATCGAGATCGGCGCGCCCGTTGCGTCGGGTGCGACGCCGCGCACGGCTGCGACGAAGCGCTCCAGCGTCGCATTGTCGTTGGCATCGCCCTTGGGGTAGACCTCGAGGCGCACGCTGCCGTCGGTGGCCACCCAGTCGCGCTTGACTTCCGCGGGAAGCGTCTGCAGCGTCACGGGTTGAGCCTGCAACGCCGTGCGCAACTGCGCGAGCGTGAGACGCAGACCTGGAATCAGCGCGGCGCTTGCGCGTTCGCGCAACGCGGCCTCGCCTTGCGCGAGCTTGCGCAGCTCGGCAGCAAGGCGCTGCGCAACGGTCCGACCCGTCACATCCGAGCCGGCCCGCAACTGCTCGAGCGCGGTCGCGGTCGATTCCAGCGATCGGCGCGTGTCTTCGTCGCTTGGCGGCGGCAATAGCGCCGGGTTGAGCACGGGATCGAGCAGGAGAGCCGTGTCGGCGATGAGCGCGAGCTTGTCTTCCTGCTGCTCCGGCACGAAGCTCTCGAGCGTGAGCACATGATCCACTTCAGGGAGCGCACCGAGGCGCTCGGCGAGCGCATGCGCAGCAGGAATCGAAGGTGCAAGCACGTCGATGGTATTGGGCGTGGTCTCCGGATTCTTCATCAGGTCGAGCAGTGTGGCGACCGATTCGGTGTGCGGGCTGCGCAAGTGAAGCGGGTTGAAATCGAACTCCACGCGTGGCAGGAGCGCGACGCTCGCGAGCACCACCAAACCGAGGGCGACCAGCACGCCGCGTCCGTGGCGGGCGAGGAAATGATCGAGCGACGCGAGCAGCGGAAACCCGATCGGCGCCCGTTCGCCCGGAGGATGCGAAAGGGCGATCAACGCCGGAAGCAGCGTGACGCTGCCCACGAACGCGATGATCATGCCGGTGCCCGCGATCACGCCGAGCTCCGAGACCCCGACATATTCCGTGGGCAGGAACGAGTAGAACGCGGCCGCTGTCGCGGTCGACGCGAGGGCGATCGCCATGCCGACGTCGCGCGCGGCGTCGCGCAGCGCCTCGATCAGGCTGTCGCCGCCATATCTTCGGTTGCGATAGGCGACGCAGAACTGGATGCCGAAATCCACGCCGAGGCCCACGAACAGCACCGCGAAGGCAACCGAAATGAGGTTGTAGGTGCCGAACATCCACAACCCGAACGCGGCCGTGGTGACCAGGCCGACCACCAGGCTCACGAATACCGCGATGATCAGACGCCACGACTTGAGCGCCAACCACAGCAGCACGATCACCGCGATCAGCGTCGCGATGGTGTTGACCGCCGCGCCTTCGGCCAGCGTCGCGAATTCCTCGTCGGATAGCGGCACGGGACCGGTAAGCCGCACGCGCACGCGGGGATCGTCGGTAAGCTTGAGCTCGCGCGCCGCGTCTCGGATCGTCTCGGTGGCCCTCGCGCCGGGCTGCAGCGCCTCGTAATCGAGCACCGGCTGGACGAGGATGAAGCGCCGCAGTTCGCGCGGGGAGGCATCGCGACCGCCGATCAGGGTCTGCCACGAAAACGCCGGTTGTCGCCCCGCGTTCACCGAGTCGAGTGCGTCGGCGAGCGCGGCCAGCGGCGTGGCCAGCGTCTCGAGCCTGATCTGACCTTCTTTCACGCCCACCAGCATCGTCGACAATGCCGTCATCACGCCGCGCACCGTCGGGTCCGCGGCAAGCATACCGAGCAGCGGTTGTGCCTCGACGAGTTGTTCGGTGGTTTTCTTCAGCTCGTCGAGTGGGAGGAACAGCAGTCCCTCGCGCTCGAAGAACGGGCCGCCGTCGGGTCTCCACACGGCACGAAACGCGTTCTCGCTGCGCTCTTGCAATCGTTTCGCGAGCGCGGAGCTGGCGAGTTCGGCGAGCTCGGGTGTTGCGCCGTCGATCACGACGGCGATCAGATCGGCGCGATGCGGAAACGCGCGATCGAAGCGGGCCTCGTTCTGACGCCACGGCAGCTTCGGCGACACGAGCTGGGCGGTGTCGGTGTTCATCGCGAAGTTGTCGACAACGTAGAGCATCGCGCCGACCGCGACGACGACCGCGACCGCGACCACTGCCCACGCGTAGCGCGCGGAGAGGTCGACCATTCGCAGGATCAACTGGCGCATCGGCGCTCCGTCACCACGGCCACTGCCGCATTCAGGCTTCTCGATAGTTGAGCAAGAGCGCTCCAATGACGATGAAGCATACCGGCCAGAGCCACGCGCCGATGCGTCCGTCGCGCGCCTTCGGCGCTTGCACCTCGAGCCAGCGCGACCAGCCCGCCACCACACCGAGCACCGCGATCGGAAGATGCGAGGTCTCGACCATGAGCTCTTCCTTCACGTTGCCCAGCGCATGCGAGTGCGTGAGAAGCAGCGTGCCGCCGATCGCGACCAGCATTGGAAATACCAGCGCGGCGCGCGGCGACGCGTCACCGCCTCGCTGCACCCGCCATTCGAACAGCGCGAACGCCACCATGATCAGCACGAAGACGCGATGTTGTACGACCTCCGGATCCTTCAAGCTCGCGAAGAAGCCGACCTCGCCGAGCGGCCAGACTTCCGGATCGCCGCGCAGGAATACGAAAACCGCGAGTCCGAGGAACAGCAGTGGCCAGTGCCGGGCCCAGGGCACGCCCGCCCTCGCGAGCAGTGCCGCGACACCCATCGCGAAGACCAGCAGGCCGGCCCAATGATGGTTGTACTCGGACCATGCGACGTCGGACGCGTTGCGTGGCGCAACCGCGCCGGCGCCGGGAACGAAGGCGAGCGGTCGTGCCGAATCCTGGCGGTGACGCCACTGCGCATCGAGCTGCGCCTGCAACGCGGGCAGCATGAGCGACGCGTGATCGGGACTCTCGAAGCGTGGCAGCAGCGGTCGCCAGCGCATCGCGAGCTCGGATAGCGTGACGCGGTCCTGCTGCAGATCGACCGCCGGAGGCGTCGAAGTGATCGATCCGGCTGCCATCACGGCTGCAAAGGCAACACCCATCTCGACTGCGACGATCCGGCGCACGCGTGCAATGGCGTCGGCATCGGCACCAGTGCGCCGGAACGTGATGAAGTTGTGCAAGCCGAGCAGAAGGAGTAGGCCAAGCAGGATCGCCTTCCCGATCGCCATCACGCCGTAGGCCGTGCCATAGGCGCCCTGCAGGGAGCCGATGTAATCGACTGCGAACCCGACCGCGCCCGCCACGACCAGCAGCACGCCGATGATCGACACGATCGAGTAGCGCCGACCGAGCATCGCTGCATCCTGACCGCGCCTTCGCAGCAGCTCGCCGCGGAACGCAGGCAATCCGCCGAGCCAGAGCGCTGCGCCAAGCTGATGCGCGAAGGTTGCTGCGTACATCGCCGCGGAGTCGACGAGCCGCGCAGCGGCGTGGCTGCCCGCGGCCGATTCCATCAGGATCAGCGCGCAGAGCGCGATCAGCGCAACGCGCACCGCAATCGACCACGGCCGCGGGTATCCGGCAATCACCAGAATCAGGATGGCCGCGACCACTCGTGTGGCACCGCCGGTCACGAAGCGTGCACCGGCGATGAGCGCCGGCGACAATTCGAGCGATGAACCGAGGATGAGCGCGTTGAACAGTGTCAGCAGCAACGATGTGACGACCAGTGCGAGCGCGCTTGCGCGAACGATGCGGATCGTTGCGCCCGCGTCGATCGCATCTTCGCGAGCCGGGTGCGCCGGTGCGAACACGAGCGCGAACAGGGCACTGCCGATCAGCACGGTCTGCGCGACGCGGTCCAGACCTTCGAGCAGAACCGAAGCGAATCCGAAAATGTCGAACAGGGTGCTCACCGCGCAACCGCCCCGGCCTGCACGACGAAGGGGATGTCGCCGCGGGTGATGTGACCGTCTACCGACAGGACCTGCCAGCGCAAAGTCCAGGCGCCGGGGGCGATCACCGTTGCATGACCGGCGAGGCGACCGGGCCCGGGTTGCGCGTCCAGGGGGACCGCATGCTCCGCCCCGTCGGGACCCCGAAGCCATAGCCGGGAACGCGCGTTATCGATGCGGCTGTTGAATGTCAGGACAACGTCGATCGCGCCGGCCGGTACACTGGAGTTGATTGCCGGTATAGCGGACAGCACGACGGCATGCGCTGAGGCGACGGATGGCGACACCGCCATGACGATCACGGCAAGCATCCGGGTCAGGGCTGCACCGGCATGGCGCAAGTGCATGGCTGCAATGGCCTCGGCTGTCGCAGGGTTGTAAAGCGCACGGAAATGCATCATCGTTCGCAACGGTTTTTTTCTGGCCCTGAAGGATCAACGACGTGGATAGCGGCAGCAACCGTACGGCGGCCGGCACCCGGCGCATGCGCGTGATTCTCGCGCAACCGCGCGGCTTCTGCGCCGGCGTGATTCGAGCGATCGACATCGTCGAGCGCGCGCTCGAGCGGTTCGGCCCTCCGGTGTACGTGCGCCACGAAATCGTGCACAACCGCCACGTCGTCGACGGCCTGCGTGCGAAGGGCGCGCGGTTCGTCGAGAACCTCTCCGAGGTACCGGCCGGCGCGATCACCATCTTCAGCGCGCATGGTGTCGCGCAAGCGGTCGAGGACGAAGCGAGCGAGCGCGGATTGCACGTCCTCGACGCGACCTGCCCGCTGGTGGCCAAGGTGCATGGGCAGGGGCAGCGCTACATCGCGCAAGGGCGCATGGTGATCCTCATCGGACACGCCGGGCATCCCGAGGTCGAGGGAACCATGGGCCGCATCGCCGGTCCGGTGCTGCTGGTGCAGACCGAAGCCGACGTGGAAGCGCTCTCGCTGCCCCCCGATACGCCGATCGCCTACGTGACGCAGACCACGCTGTCGGTGGATGATACGCGCGGCATGATCGCCGCCCTGCACAGGCGCTTCACCAACGTGGTGGGGCCGCAGACGAGCGACATCTGCTACGCGACGCACAACCGCCAAACCGCGGTCCGCGAGCTCGCGAGGCAAGCCGATGTCATCCTCGTGGTCGGTGCCAAGAATTCGTCGAACTCGAATCGCTTGCGCGAGATCGGGACCGAGGCCGGCGTGCCGAGTTACCTGATCGCCGACGGCGACCAGCTGCGCGACGAATGGGTCCGCGACGCCGAAGTCATCGGGCTGACCGCCGGCGCCTCGGCGCCGGAAGCGCTCATCGAGCACGTGGTCGCGGCTCTGCGACGCCTCGCTCGCGTGGAAGTCGCGGTGCTCCCCGGCATCCAGGAGAACGTCGAGTTCCGTCTTCCCGTCGAGCTCGAACCGCGCCGCGAGGCGGTGCGCTGAACTGCAGCCCAGCGAGTCTCACGTGTCGATTCCCCTCTTGCAGCAAGCACGCATCGGCGCCTACGTCGTGCGGCAGAAGCTCGCCGGGCGGCGGCGCTATCCGCTGGTGCTGATGCTCGAGCCGCTGTTCCGGTGCAACCTCGCGTGCGCGGGTTGCGGGAAGATCGATTATCCCAACGAGATCCTGAATCAGCGCCTGTCGGTGGAGCAATGCCTGGCAGCCGCCGACGAATGCGGCGCGCCGGTGGTATCAATCGCGGGCGGCGAGCCGCTCCTGCACAAGGAAATCGGCGCGATCGTCGCCGGCCTGCTGGAACGTCGCAGGTTCGTCTACCTGTGCACCAATGCGCTGCTGATGCACAAACGACTCGCGCAGTTCACGCCGAGCCCGTATTTCGTCTGGTCGGTGCACCTCGACGGCGACGAGCAGATGCATGACAAGTCGGTGTGCGAAACCGGCGTGTATACGCGCGCGGTCGCGGCGATCAAGGCCGCGAAGGAGCGTGGCTTCCGCGTCAACATCAACTGCACCCTGTTCAACGACGCGCTGCCCGAGCGCGTGGCACGCTTCTTCGATCATGTGCACGAGATCGGCGTGGACGGAATCACCGTGTCGCCGGGATACGCCTACGAACGCGCGCCCGACCAGCAGCATTTCCTGCATCGGGAGCAGACGCGCAAGCTCTTCCGCGATGTGTTCCGGCGCGGCCGCGGTGCAAAGGCCTGGTCGTTCAGCCAGTCCTCGCTGTTCCTCGATTTCCTCGCGGGCAACCAGACCTATCAATGCACACCTTGGGGCAATCCGACGCGCAACGTGTTCGGCTGGCAGCGTCCCTGCTATCTGATCGGCGAAGGCTACGCGCGCAGCTTCCGCGAGCTGATGGATGAGACCGACTGGGACGCCTACGGCACCGGCAACTACGAGAAGTGCGCGAACTGCATGGTGCACAGCGGATACGAAGCGTCCGCGGTACAGGATGCAGTCGCCCATCCGCTCAAGGCGCTGCGCGTGAGCATGCGCGGCGTTCGCACCGACGGCGCGTTCGCACCCGACATCCCGCTCACCGGGCAGCGACCCGCGCAGTACGTCCACTCACGCCATGTCGAGCACAAGCTCGCCGAGATCCGGATAACCAAGGCCAGGCCCCAGCCGACGCCGACTGCGTGAGAGCGCGCGCAGCGCGACGCTGGCGTCGACTGCGACGCGGATGAGCCCCGGAAGCTGACCCGGGGAGCGCGCGAGCGAGCGCATCACCGAAGCGCGATCGACTCCGCCATCGGGCCGCAGCGCGCGAAGCGTCGCCGGCGGCAAGGCGCGTGTGGCAGGGTCCGCGACGATGCGCAGCGCCGCGAACGGCAAGCCGCGTCGTGCCGCGATATCGGCCGCCACATGCGATTCGTTGTCCACGACCAGCGCGCGTGTGCTCTGGTGCAGCGCGCGCTTGCCCGCCGGTGTAGCCACGATCGTATCGCTGCCCGCGATGTCGCCCACCGACGCATCGCCGAGACGCCGGTGCAAAGCACCCGTCCAGGCGCCGTGAGTGACCCATCGCCGCGATTCGCCGAGCACGGTTTGGGCGAGAATGACGCGGCCGGGTCGCGCGTGCTCGGAGAGCCCGCCCGAGAGGCCGAAGCTGATGATCCCTACGGCGCCATCGACCATCGCGCCTTCGAGCAGGCTACGCAGGCGCACCGGGTCGCCGCCCGATGCGACCGACAGCACGTGGGGGCCCGCGGCGATGCGCGCCTCGACGGCCAGGCCGGTGACCGCGACGACGAAGCGCTGCCGCGTGGCGCCGCCGCTCACATGCCGAAGCGCGCGGGCGCTTTCAGCGCGGCGAGCATCGTGCGATAGCGCGCGAGCGCCCAGAGCGGGAAGAACTTCGCGTAACCGTGATAGCGCAGGAAGAACACGCGCGGGAAACCGGTGGCGGTGAATTCGGGCTCGGGCCACGCGCCGTTGCCGTCCTGGCGCGCCGCGAGGTATTCGATGCCGCGCGCCACGGCGGCGTGACCGACCTCGCCCGCGGCCATCAATGCGAGAAGCGCCCACGCCGTTTGCGACGGCGTGCTCGGCGCGCTCTCGTGACCGCGATGGTCGAGCTCGTAGCTCGCACCGCTTTCACCCCATCCGCCGTCAGCGTTCTGGATCGACACGAGCCACGCAACGGCACGTCGCACTTCGGGTGACTGCGCATCCACGCCGGCGATGTGGAAGGCGCAAAGCACCGACCAGGTCCCGTAGATGTAATTCATCCCCCAGCGTCCATACCAGCTGCCGTCTCGTTCCTGTTCGTCGCGCAGGAACTGCAGCGCACTGCGCAGCGCCGGCTGATCGGCCGCTTCGCCCAGTTGGGCGAGCATCCCGGCACAGCGCGCGGTGACGTCCGAGGTCGGTGGATCGAGCAGCGCGCCGTGATCGGCGAAGGGAATGTGATTGAGATACTCGCTGGTGTTGTCGGCGTCGAACGCGCCCCAGCCGCCGTTGCGGCTCTGCAGCCCGAGCACCCACTCGCGGCCGCGCTCGATAGCGTTGCGAAAGCCCTCCGCGCCAAAGGCGTCGTGCTCGCGCGCATAACGATCGAGCGCCATCACCACCGCCGCCGTGTCGTCGAGATCGGGGTAGTAAGCATTGCCGTACTGGAACGCCCATCCTCCCGGTCGCACGCCCGGACGCTGGATTGCCCAATCGCCCCACGTGTCGAGGACCTGCCGGTCCTTGAGCCAGCCAAGGCCGCGCCGCGCCGCCTCGATCGCGCGCGGTTGCCCTGTCTCGAGCAGCGCATGACTCGCCAGCACGGTGTCCCACACCGGGGAAACGCAGGGCTGGCAATACGCCTCGTCGGAATGCATCACCAGCAGTCGATCGATGGACCGGCGCGCGATGACGTATTCGGGATCGTCCCGCGAATAGCCCAGCGCATCGAACATCATCACGGTGTTCGCCATCGCAGGAAATATGGCGCCCAGGCCATGTTCGCCGTTGAGGCGCTCCGTCACGAAACGCACCGCGAGATTCACGGCATGCCGGCGCAGCGCACGCGGGCACAACGCGTCGTAGAGCTGCAGCAATCCATCGACGGCGGCGAAACAAGCGAAGTGCAGCCGCGACTGATGCGGCGCGCGCGCCCAGCGACGACCGCGCGGTCGATTGGCCGGGAACAGCTCGGCGATGTCGATGCCGCGCGGATTGCGTGCGCGCGGCTTGAGCAACTGGAGCACCAGCAGGGGAACGACGACGGTTCGGCTCCAGTACGAAATGCGCCACACGTTGAACGGGAACCAGCGCGGCAACAGCATGATCTCGACCGGCAGCGTAGGGGCGTTGGACCACGGCAACACCCCGAACAGCGCGAGCAGGTAGCGCGTGAAGACGTTGGTCCGTCCGGCGCCGCCATGCGCGAGGATCGCGTTGCGCGCGCGCTGCATGTGCGGCGCGTCGGGCGCGTCACCGATCATCTTCAGCGCGAAATACGCCTTGACGCTCGCACTGATGTTGAACGGGCCGCCCATGTACAGCGGCCAGCCGCCGTGCTCGCCCTGGATACGGCGCAGGTAGGCCGCGATGCGCGTCTCACGCGCCGGTTCGGGTTCGCCGAGGAAGTGCGTGAGCAGCACGTACTCCGCGGGGATGGTCGCGTCGGCCTCGAGCTCGAAAACCCAATGGCCATCCTGCCGCTGGCGTGCGATCAGGTTCGCGATCGCACGCTCGATGGAGCGATCGACAGTGCTCGCGCCGGGCGCTGCGTCGAGGCGGCGAACGGTGGATTCGAGCGCTGACATCGGATCGGTCGATGAGTTGGCAGTCGGTGGAACGGATCAATCGTGCCCGGTCGTTCTGCCTTCCATGCAACGCCCCGCGGGGCCGGCGCTTCATTGGTGCGGAAACCGGCTTCGTGGGGTCTTCCAACCCCAAGTATATTCCGGTTCGCGAACCTCGCCGCCGCCGCAAGCGATGCGTCAGCGAGGGCGCCTGATCATCTCGTCGCCGCCCCATCCGGACGCGCAGGGACATGCACGCGGCCCTTCCACGCACCGCCCCGGCCGCGCAGCGCGCGATAAGCGGACTGCAGGGTGAAGGCAAGATAGAGCGTGGCGGCCACGGGCAGCACCAGCACCCACCACGGGCGCAATCGGTAGAACCGCACCATCGGCGCCCATGCCAACGTCATCGATAGCGAGGCCGCTGCCGCCAGCCAGCGTGCGAGCCCGGAACCCAGCAGAGCAAGCAGCGGCGGGGCGAGGAACGTCATGACGAGTCCCGCGACGGTAACGAGCAGCAACCACGGCGAATATCGCAACTGGGCGTAAGCGGTGCGCGCCACCATGTCGCCGATGTCGCGTACCGAGCCGTAGATGCGCAAGCTCTCGACCCGGCGCGTGAGGCCCAGAAAGATCGGCCCTTCACGCTTGAGCAAACGAGCGAGCGCGCAGTCGTCGATCAACTCGTTGCGGATGGCGTCGATGCCTCCGGCTCGCTTCAGGGCTTCACGACGCACCAGCATGCAGCCACCGGCAGCGGCGGCCGTGCGCGCCGACGGTCGGTTCACCCATGCGAACGGATACAGCATGCGAAAAAAGAAGACGAATGCCGGGATCAACGCGCGTTCGGGCAGGGTCGTGCAATGTAGCTTCGCCATCATCGACACGAGCGCCAGACGGTCGCGAGCGGCTCGACCGACAAGCTGCGTCAACACGTCGGGCGTGCCGCAAATGTCGGCGTCGGTCAGCCACAGATAGTCGGGCGCTTCGCGCTCCGCATGCGCGATGCCGTATCGTTGCGCGGAGACCTTCCCGGTCCAGCCCTGCTGCAACGCCGGCGCGCGCAAAACCGACAGACGATGCGACGCGCAGAGCGATTCCGCCGCCTGCCGTGCGCGCTCGGCGGTACCGTCGGAACTGTCGTCGTCCACGACGATCACGCGGAACGCACCCGCGTAGTCCTGTTGCAGCAGCGAACGAACGGTGTCGGCGATGCTCGCGGCCTCGTTGCGCGCGGGCACCACGGCGATCACGCTGGGCCACGCATCGGGGTTGAACGCGATGGCATCGTCCTCGCGCTCGTTCACGCGCCAGAAGCCACCTCGTGCAACGAGAAGATAGGCCCAGATAGCCAGGCTTCCGGCCGCGACGATTGTCCCCATCACGCGAGATACCCCGCGCTGCGAAACCATTCGATCGCGTCGCGCAGTCCCTCGACATAGGGTCGCGCGCGATAGCCCAGCTCGCGCTGCGCCTTGGCGCTGGTGAAATACATGCGGTATTTCGCCATGCGCAAGCCATCGAGGGTCACGAACGGTTCGCGACCGGTCGCGCGCGCGATCATCTCGGCGCCTGCCGCAATCGGATAGAGCCCGCGACGCGGCAGTCGCAGTCGCGGAGCGCGCCGACCGCATATTTGCGCGATGTCGCGGAGCAGGTCGGCCAGTGCGACGTCCTGACCGCCCAGGATGTAGCGCTGACCGACGCGCCCGCGCTGCAGCGCCAGGAGATGTCCCGCCGCGACATCGTCCACGTGCACGAGATTGAGCCCGGTGTCGACGTACGCCGGCATGCGGCCCCGCGCGGCTTCGACGATCACGCGACCGGTGGGCGTGGGCTTGATGTCGCGGGGTCCGATCGGAGTGGATGGATTGACGATGACCGCAGGCAGTGCATGCTCCGCGA
>DATKLH010000338.1:0-5304 GCA_035542515.1 Casimicrobiaceae bacterium | reverse complement strand
CGTGACCGCGACTGGCACGACGCGGGCAATCGCCGGCAAGCGTTCTATACCGACCTCGGTCCGGGCAACTACCGCTTCCGGGTCACCGCGAGCAACAACAGCGGCGTCTGGAACGAAGCAGGTGCGTCGCTCGATTTTTCGGTCGCACCCGCATACTGGCAGACGAACTGGTTTCGCGTGCTGTGCGTGGCTGTGTTCTTGGCGGTGCTGTGGGCGCTCTATCAACTGCGCGCTCGACAACTTGCGCGCCAGTTCAACATGACGCTCGAAACGCGCGTGAGCGAGCGCACACGCATCGCACGCGAACTGCACGATACGCTGCTGCAGAGTTTCCACGGCTTGTTGTTGCGCTTCCAGACTGCCATGGACCTGCTGCCCAACCGTGCTGCCGAAGCAAAGCAGCTGCTCGGCAGCGCCATCGGTCAGGCGGCTGACGCGATCACTGAGGGGCGCGACGCCGTGCAGGGCCTGCGCGCCTCGACCGTAGAGCCCAACGCGCTCGGCGACGCCATCCGGGTGATCGGCAAGGAACTCGCCGTGGAGGCGAGCGGCGGCGACGTGACGCTCAACGTCGAGGTGCAGGGCGTGCCGCGCAACCTGCATCCGATCGTGCGCGACGAAGTTTTCCGCATCGCGGGCGAGGCCTTGCGCAACGCGTTCCGGCACGCGCAGGCGAAGCAGATCGAGGTGGAGTTGCGCTACGACGACCGCAGCCTACGCCTGCGCGTGCGCGACGACGGCAAGGGCATCGCGGCCGAGGTGCTGACTCGGGGCGGGCGCGAGGGACACTTCGGCCTGCGCGGCATGCGTGAACGGGCCAAGGGAATCGGGGGCGAGCTCACCGTGTGGAGCAGGCCCGAAGCCGGCACCGAAGTCGAGTTGACCCTCCCGGGCGCGCGCGCCTACGCGCCGTCATCGTCGAAATGGCGTTCACTGCTCGCGCGTCGGCGACAGCGGCCACATACGATTGCCGATTCCTGAACACCGGGGTTGCCTGACCACCGACGCCGACTTTTGTTACAGCCGTAACGAAGGCGACTGTGTTTGAAGTCCAGCTGCAACCGATCCCGCCGAGGCTGGCAGATGAACGCGTGAATGGACGAAGGCCACTGGGCTGGGCGGAACGTGAATTTCCTGATCGAGTACCTCGTACTGGGAGCCGTTCTTTTCGGTGTCGTCGCAGCCATGCAGGCGATCGCCCCACGACTTGCCATCCCCGATGCAACCGCACTGTCGATCCTGGGAATCGGGATCGGTGCGAGTTACTTCGCGGTGCTTTCGTTCGCACCGCACGCGGCGCAGTTCTTGCTGTCTCCGCTCATCAACCCGGTGCTGTCGGCAGATGCGTACCTGTGGTTGTTCCTGCCGCCGCTGATGATGCAAGCGGCGCTCGCAATCGACGTGCGCAATTTCCTGCGCGACGCAGCGCCGATACTTCTCCTCGCCATCGTCGCGGTTGTCGTCGCGACCGTGTGCGTGGGCGTTGCGCTCTCCGCATTCGTACCCTACGGCATCGTCGCATGCCTGCTCCTCGGTGCGATCGTTGGGGAAACCGATGCCGCGGCCGTCATCGCGGTCTTCAGGGACGTTGGCGCGCCATCGCGGCTCATCCGCCTCGTCGAAGGAGAGAGCCTTCTCAATGATGCTGCAGCGCTCGCACTTGCGAGCGTGTTCCTCGCGATGCTGGTTGGCGATACCGCCGATGCCACGCTCGTCTCCGGACTGAAGATTCTCGGGTGCGCCTTTGTCGGCGGCGCGGTCGTGGGGCTTATCGTCGGTCGCCTCGCTGCGTCGGTGCTGCCGCTGCTCGGTGACATCGCCTCCGCGGAGACCGCCTTCACGATGGCGCTGCCTTACCCGCTCTATCTGCTGGCGAACGATGTGCTTCACGTCTCGGGCGTGATCGCGATCGTCTGCGCGGGACTCGTCATCAATAGTCTCGGCCGCACGCGTCTGTCGCCTGCGAACTGGCGGCATCTGCAGATGGTGTGGGAGCAGATCGCGGTCCTCGCGGGCGCGATCGTCTTCCTGCTTGCCGCGATTCAAGTTCCGCATTTGCTGAGCGGTGAGAGCTGGCGCGACCTGTGGCTCTTGGCGGTGGCGCTCGTTGCCGCGTTCGCGGCGCGCCTGCTCGTACTCTTCGTGATGTTGCCGGTGCTTACGCGTATGCGGCTGAGCGAGCCGATTCCTGCCGGCTATCGTCTGGTGATCGCGTGGGGCGGCTTGCGCGGCGCGCTGACTCTGATTCTCGCGTTGGGTGTCGCGCAGAACGCGGCGATTCCGAACGACGCGAGGACCTTCATCTCTGTGACCGCGGTAGGCTTTGCACTGTTCAGTCTGCTCGTGAATGGCTCGACGCTGCAGTGGTTGATCAGGCGCCTCGGACTCAATGGTTTGACGCGCCAGGAAGAGGCCATCCAGAACCAGGCGCTGGCACTGTCGACTCGCGCGGTCGATGCGGCGCTGGTGCAGATGAATACGGCGTTGCGCGCCGACCCGCAAACACTCGCCGATGTCGCGAACGAATATCGGCGCGACCTCAGCATCGGCACCGCCGGCAGTGACCTCGAGAGCACAGTGAGCGAACGCGATCGGCTCGTCGTATCGCTCATCACGCTTGCCACGCACGAGCGCGATCTCGTACCCGAGTACGGGGATGGCGTCATCAGCATCGCCAATCTCGACGCCATGATGCGCAACACCGGCCATATGATCGAAGCCGCGCGCGCCGAGGGGCGCGTTGGCTACCATCGCGCGGCCAGAGAGATTCTCGAGTTGCCGCTCCGCTACCGCGTTGCGAAGCTCGTTTATCGCGTGGCGGGATTCGCGAGACCGCTGGCCGCGGCGATGGTCGAACGGTTCGAGCTGCTCGTCTGCCGTCGCATGGTGCTCGAGCGTTTGCGCGGCTTCAATTCGATGCGCCTCGAGCCGCTCGTCGGTGAGCACATGACGAGCGTGCTGAACTCGGTGATCTCAATGCGCATCAGCGCTGCGGAGCTCGAGATCGCGGAACTGCGTAACCAATTCGGCTCTGCCGCGATTGCGCTCGAGCGTCGCCTGCTGGTGCTGCGCGCGCTCAAGGAAGGTCGCCGAAGCCTCGAGGCCATGGCAGCCGAGCGGGTCATTTCGAAGACGGTGTTCAATCGTGTGCGCAACGCGATCGATCAGGCTTGGGCAACTGCCATCCAGCGGCCCCGCGCGCACCTGCAACAGCCCAGTCCGGTTCCGATGCCACGAATTCCGATGACAAGCGAGCGTAAAACAGCATGATCGACGAACAATTGAGCGGGCACGGGACGAGTGCTAGCGTGCGGGCGGGTTCGCAGGAGATGGAGGGTGCCGCCGGCATGTCTGCTTCTCACGTACTGGTGGTGGACGACGATCAGGTCATGCGCCAACTCGTGTCGGAGTACCTCGCGCAGAGCGATATCCGGGTGACGGCTGTGGCGACCGGAAAGGAAATGCTCGAAGTGCTTTCCGCGGAAGTGATCGACCTGATCGTGCTCGATCTGCGCTTGCCGGGTGAGGACGGGATGCAACTGGCGCGCCGGCTGCGCGAGGACTCGAACAAGATTCCGATCATCATGGTCACCGGCCGGCTCGACGAGGCGGACCGCGTGATGGGGCTCGAACTCGGCGCCGACGACTATCTCACGAAGCCTTTCTCTCCGCGCGAGTTGCTCGCACGAATCCGCGCCGTGATGCGCCGCTATGAAGCCGTAGCGCCACTACCAGGACGCGACGAGGGATTGCGTGCGTACCGCTTCGCCGGTTGGGAGCTGAACCTGTGGCGGCGGCACTTAACCTCTCCGAACGGCGAGCGCATCACCCTGTCGAACGGCGAATTCAATCTGCTCGCGGCGTTCTGCGCGGCGCCGGAGCGCGTGCTGACGCGCGAACAGCTGCTCGATCTGTCGCGTCTGCACACGACCGAGGTGTACGACCGCTCGATCGACGTGCAGATCCTGCGGCTGCGCCGCAAGATCGAAGTGGACGCCGCGAATCCGGCGCTGATCCGCACCGAGCGGGGCGCGGGGTACGTCTTCTGCACGTCCGTGATCACGGTCCGCTGAAGTTGCCCGTCGATCGGGCGCTGCTTGAATGCTTGTCGGGTCACGCCGTAGCAGCCGTTTATCCCCTTTTTGGTTTCACTTGTAAGAAAACGCCGTCGTCCGCGACACCCTTCGTACACGCGCGAGTTCGACGATGGTTGCACGAAACGAACAGGCTGAGCCCGGAGAACCGTCTGCGACACACCTTAGTTACGCCGTCAGCACAAAGCGATGCGGCGATATCCGCGTTGCGCGCCGGCCGCGCGCCGTACCGATCGCAGCGCGACGCAAAGCTGCCTTTGATCTTGGTGATCGAAGACGATGTGCTGCTGCGCTCGCTGCTGGTCGAGTGGCTGACGGCGGACGGCTATCGCGTCGACGTCGCCAACGACGTGCAGTTGGATGGGCTCGCTGCGGGCGCTGCTACTTCGGCCGCGTCGCAACAAGCGAAGGCAGAGTTGATGATCGTCGACGTGTTCATGCCGCGCGGCCCAGGCATCGAACGCTTGCGTTTGACGCGTTTGGCCTACCCGCGTGTACCCATCATGGCGATCTCGGGACAGTTCAATCCGGGCGTCGACGCCGCCGGTGCAGCGGCCGCAGAACTCGATGTCGACTGTGTCGTGGCTAAACCATTCGAGCGCGAGGTCTTGATCGATGCCGTCCGATCGCTCATTGGAAAACCAGGTTGACCGTCGACTCGCTTCTTCGTCGGTCGGGGAGGTGACGCGCGCCGGCCGATCTGTGCGCCTGCATCGATGGGTCCTCGTCATCGGCGTGATCGTCATTGCTGCAAACGCAGTCGCAGCGGCTTATGACGCGTGGCGTTCGTATCGCAATTCGATCGCCGGGACGGGCAGAGAGCTCGTCAACACGGCCCGCTTGCTTGCGGCGCAAACCGCGGGGACGTTGCAATCGGTCGACGTCCTTTTGCGCGATGCCGCCGACTGGTACGAGCGGGAGGCCGGCACACATCCCGCCTCTATCGACGTTGAGCTTGCGACGCGAGCGGAGGGTCTGCCGTGGCTGCTACGGCTATCGATCTCCGACTCGCGGGGGATTCAGCAATACAGCTCGAAAGCGGACAGTCCCGCACCCGATGTCGCAGATCGCCCCTATTTCACCGCGCAACGCGACGATCCCACGCTCGGTCTCTTCGTCAGCGAGCCGATCGTGACGCGGAGCGAGGGTCGTATGGCGATCGCGCTCTCGCGGCGTCTGAACGACCGTGACGGACACTTCGCAGGCGTCG
>DATKLH010000337.1:0-7773 GCA_035542515.1 Casimicrobiaceae bacterium | reverse complement strand
AGGTGTCGCTGCTCGATCGTCAGCAGGCTTTCGGCTACACCCAGGAAGACATCAAGGTCATCCTCGCGCCGATGGCGCAGAACGCCGAAGAGGCGGTCGGCTCGATGGGCAACGATGCTGCGCTGCCGGTGCTGTCCAATCGCCCGAAGGTGTTCTACCAGTACTTCAAGCAGCTATTCGCGCAGGTCACCAATCCTCCGATCGATGCGATCCGCGAAGAACTGGTGATGTCGCTCGTCTCGTTCATCGGACCCCGGCCCAATCTGCTCGGCATCGACGTCGAGACGCCACCGATGCGCCTCGAAGCGCAGCAGCCGATCCTCACGCCCGAGAACATGGAAAAGCTCTCGCATATCGAGCTGTTCTCCGGCGGGGCTTTCCGATCGCGCGAGCTCGACATCTGCTATCCCGCATCGTGGGGTCCCAACGGCATGGAGGCGGCGCTCGCGAGCCTGTGCGCGCATGCCGAAGACGCGATCCACCAGGGCTTCAACATCGTGATCCTGTCCGATCGCAGCGTATCGCAGGAAAAGCTGCCGATCCCCGCGCTGCTTGCGACGGCCGCCGTGCACGAGCACCTGGTGAAGAAGGGCATGCGGACCTCCGCCGGGTTGGTGGTCGAGACCGGTTCGGCGCGCGAGGTGCATCACTTCGCATTGCTCGCCGGCTACGGCGCGGAAGCGATCCATCCGTATCTCGCGCTCGAAACGCTCGCGGAGCTCAACCGGGCGATTCCAGAGATCGATCCCGCCGAGTCGCAGAAGCGTTTCATCAAGGCGATCTGCAAGGGACTCTACAAGGTGATGTCCAAGATGGGCATCTCCACCTACCAGAGCTACTGCGGCGCGCAGATCTTCGAGGCGGTCGGCCTGCAGAAGGCATTCGTCGACAAGTACTTCACCGGGACGGCGAGCAACATCGAAGGCATCGGACTGTTCGAGGTCGCCGAGGAGGCTGCGCGCATGCACGGCCTCGCCTTCGGCGATGATCCGCTGTTGCGCAACGCGCTCGACGCGGGCGGCGAATACGCGTTCCGCGTGCGCGGCGAAGAGCACATGTGGACACCCGATTCGATCGCGAAGCTACAGCACGCCGCGCGCGCGAACTCGCGGTCGACTTACCAGGAATACGCTGCGCTCATCAACGAGCAGACGCGCAAGCTCAAGACGCTGCGCGGGCTGTTCGAATTCAGGAGCGCCGAGCGCACGCCGATAGCCATCGACGAGGTCGAACCCGCGAAGGAGATCGTCAAGCGCTTCTCCACCGGTGCAATGAGCCTGGGATCGATTTCGACCGAAGCGCACACGACGCTTGCGGTGGCGATGAACCGCATCGGCGGCAAGTCGAATACCGGCGAAGGCGGCGAGGACGCGCTGCGCTATCGCGCCGAGATGCGCGCTGGCGGCAGCCCGGTGCGCGACGGCGACACGCTTGCGAGCGTGATCGGTCCCGATCGCATCGAGCACGACATTCCGCTCAAGGCCGGTGACAGCCTGCGCTCGCGCATCAAGCAGGTCGCTTCGGGTCGTTTCGGCGTCACCGCCGAATATCTCGTTTCGGCCGACCAGATCCAGATCAAGATGGCGCAGGGCGCGAAGCCCGGCGAAGGGGGTCAGCTGCCTGGCCACAAGGTTTCCGAGTACATCGCGAAGCTGCGTTACTCGGTGCCCGGTGTGGGCCTGATCTCGCCGCCGCCGCATCACGACATCTATTCGATCGAGGACCTCGCACAGCTCATCCACGATCTCAAGAACGCCAACCCGAAGGCTTCGATCTCGGTGAAGCTGGTCTCCGAAGTGGGCGTCGGCACCGTGGCGGCAGGAGTTGCGAAAGCGAAGGCCGATCACGTCACCATCGCCGGCCACGACGGTGGCACGGGCGCATCGCCGGTATCCTCGATCAAGCACGCCGGCACGCCGTGGGAGCTCGGTCTCGCCGAAACGCAGCAGACGCTGGTGCTCAATCGCCTGCGCGGTCGCATCCGCGTGCAGGTCGACGGACAGATGAAGACCGGCCGCGACGTCGTCGTCGGTGCGATGCTCGGCGCGGACGAGTTCGGCTTTGCCACCGCACCGCTGGTGGTGACCGGCTGCATCATGATGCGCAAGTGCCACCTCAATACCTGTCCGGTCGGCGTAGCGACGCAGGATCCCGTCCTGCGCAAGCGATTCGCCGGGCAGCCCGAGCACGTGGTCAATTTCTTCTTCATGGTCGCCGAGGAGGTGCGCGAGTTGATGGCGCAGCTCGGCTTCCGGAGCTTCGAAGAGATGATCGGCCGCTCGGATCTTCTCGACATGCGCAAGGGCATCGATCACTGGAAGGCCCGCGGGCTCGATTTTTCGCGCATCTTCTTCCAGCCGCGGATGCCGACCGAGGTCGCGCGCCATCAGTGCGAACAGCAGGATCACGGTCTGAAGCGTGCGCTCGATCACCAGCTCATCGCCGCTGCACAGGCCGCGATCGAGCACAAGCAACCGGTTCGGTTGAACTTCAAGATCCGCAACGCGCATCGCTCGGTCGGTGCGATGCTGTCGGGTGCGGTTGCGCGGGCCTACGGGCACGAAGGCCTGCCCGAGGACACCATCCACGTCGCGTTCAACGGCACGGGGGGACAGAGCTTCGGTGCTTTCCTCGCTCGCGGCATCACCTTCGAGTTGCAAGGCGTGACCAACGACTACGTCGGCAAGGGATTGTCGGGTGGTCGCTTGGTGATCTACCCGGACCCCACGTGCCCGGCGCGGCCCGAGGAGAACATCGTCATCGGTAACACCGTCATGTACGGCGCGATCGAGGGTGAGGCGTTCTTCCGCGGCGTGGCCGGCGAACGCTTCTGCGTGCGCAACTCCGGCGCGACCGCGGTCGTCGAAGGAACCGGCGACCATGGCTGCGAATACATGACCGGCGGCACGGTCGTGGTGCTTGGCCGGACCGGACGCAACTTCGCTGCGGGCATGAGCGGCGGCATCGCGTATGTCTACGACCCGGACGGTACGTTCGCGCATCGCTGCAACCTGTCGATGGTGTCGCTCGAGCGCGTCGTCACGGAAGCCGAGCAGGCGGCGCTGGAGCGCGATCTGGAAGTCGCCGGCAAGGCGCGCCTGCGCCACCGCAAGGTCGCCGATGACGAGCTGTTGCGCGGGCTCGTCGAACGTCACTTGCGCTTCACGGGCAGCACGCTGGCGCTGTCACTTCTCGACGACTGGGACGCGGCACGCAACAAGTTCGTCAAGGTCTTCCCCAACGAGTACAAACGCGCTCTTGCCGAGATGTACGAGGCGGAGGAGAAGAGCGTGCCGGTGGTGCCGGCGAGGCAAGCGGCGTAGCGGATTGCCGTACGAAATGCTTAGTTGGTAGTTAGTGGTTGGTAGTTAGTGTGCCCATGTGTTGCGGAACGGCGGGCATATGGCATACACACACTGCACCAACTGTCGCGTCATGCACACTAACTGCTAACTACCAACTACTAACCACGATCTTCAGTTTCGCATGGGCAAAATCACCGGCTTCCTCGAGCTCGACCGCATCCGCGAAGTCGCGGAGCCGGTGAACGAGCGCCTTCGTCATTACCGTGAGTTCGTGCTCACCCTCGCCGACGCCGAGGCGTCGAAGCAGGGTGCGCGCTGCATGGACTGCGGCATTCCGTTTTGCCAGAACGGCTGCCCGGTGAACAACATCATCCCGGACTGGAACGACCTGGTTTATCGCCACCAGTGGCGCAGCGCGCTCGACGTTCTGCACTCCACCAACAACTTTCCCGAGTTCACCGGTCGCGTCTGTCCCGCGCCGTGCGAAGCGGCGTGCACGCTCAACATCAACAACGATCCGGTGGGTATCAAGTCGATCGAGCACTTCATCATCGACAAGGGCTACGAGGAAGGCTGGGTGGTGCCGCAGCCGCCGGAAGTGCGCACGGGCAAGCGTGTCGCCGTCATCGGATCGGGTCCGGCGGGTCTCGCGTGCTCGCAGCAGCTCGCGCGGGCCGGGCACGATGTGGTCCTGTTCGAAAAGGCCGATCGCATCGGCGGGTTGTTGCGTTACGGCATTCCCGACTTCAAGCTCGAAAAGCACTGGATCGATCGGCGCATGGCGCAGATGTCGGTCGAAGGCGTGGAGTTCCGTCCGGGCGTCGAAGTCGGGCGCGACGTCAGCGCGGATGACCTGCTCGCGCAATTCGACGCAATCGTGCTGAGCGGTGGCGCCGAGCAGCCGCGCGATCTGCCGGTGCCGGGCCGCGAGCTCGACGGCGTGCATTTTGCGATGGAATTCCTGCCGCAACAGAACCGTGTGGTCGCCGGCGAAGGGGTGCCGCATCAGACCCTCGCCACGGGCAAGCGCGTGGTCGTGATCGGCGGCGGCGACACCGGTTCCGACTGCGTGGGAACCTCGAATCGACAGGGCGCGCAATCGATCACGCAGTTCGAGCTGCTGCCTCAGCCTCCCGAAGTCGAGCACAAACCGCTGGTGTGGCCGTACTGGCCGATCAAGCTGCGCACGTCGTCATCGCACGAAGAGGGCTGCGAGCGCGACTGGGCGGTGGCGACGAAACGACTCGAAGGCGAAGACGGCAAGGTCAAGCGCCTGGTCGCCGCACGCGTGGAATGGCAGAAGGACGGCAGCGGCGCGATGCGCATGGTCGAAGTGCCGGGCAGCGAGTTCGTGATCCAGTGCGACCTGGTTCTGCTGGCGATGGGGTTCGTGGGACCTGCGGCGAAGTCGATGCTCGACCAGTTCGGCGTCGAGCGCGATGCTCGCAGCAACGTCAAGGCCGACACCGACTCGTACCGCACCTCGGCGGAGAAGGTGTTCGCAGCAGGGGACATGCGCCGCGGTCAGTCGCTGGTGGTGTGGGCGATTCGCGAAGGCCGGCAGTGCGCGGCGGCTGTGGACGCGTTCCTGATGGGCAGTACCGGGTTGCCGTGTTGATTGCGGCGCAAGACCGTTGGTCGGTTCTTGGTTACTGGCTGCTAGCGTGCGAGTGATGCGCGCTCTCGATGCCGCGGGACACGCGACGTGTGGGTCGGCCCCAGGCTGACAGGCCATCGACGGTACCCCGCAGCGCCCACTCGATCATGTCGCTCACACCGATCAGGACGCTCGATGTCGCCAGTTGGCGTCCTCCAGTCGCTCCCGTATCGATCGAAGAGCTCGCGCGTGCGCTCGAGGACGGTGCTGTCATCGCATGCCCGAAGCTCGCGTTCGCCGTTCGCGACGACGAGCGCCGCTTTCTCGACACGCGATGGTCCGACGGTCGTGCCAAGAACATCAGCCTCGAGCGCGATGCGATCAAGGGCGCACGTGGCAGCGCCGAGGATCTCGCGGCGCTGAGGCGCATGATCGAGCGCTTCGCCGCGGACGCGAGCGCACTGGTCGCGACACTGTTTCCCCGCTATGCGCCGTATCTCAAGCGCGCCCGCACGAGTTTTCGGCCGATGCCTGCGACGGGACGGCCGGTCTCGTGGCGCAAGGACGATGCGCGACTGCACATCGATGCGTTCCCCTCGCGGCCCAACCACGGCGAGCGCATCCTGCGCGTGTTCAACAACGTAAACCCCGATCGCGTCGATCGTGTGTGGCGCGTCGGCGAAACCTTCGAGACCATGGCGAAGCATCTGCTGTCGCGCGTGCGTCCGATGCGGCCGGGCGAGGCCACCCTGCTAGCTGCGCTGCACGTCACCAAGTCACGGCGTAGCGAGTACGATCACCTGATGCTCGGCCTGCACGACGCCGCGAAGGCGGACCGTGAATACCAGCAAGGCTGCGAGCAGCGCGAGGTGCGCTTCGCGCCGGGTACGACATGGATCTGCTTTTCCGATCAGGTGATGCATGCCGCATCGGCTGGACAATACATGCTCGAACAAACCATTCACCTTCCGCTTGCGGCCCTGTACGAGCCGCGCCGCTCGCCGCTCGCGGTGCTCGAACGACTGACCGGCCGACGCCTGGTAAGCGCATGAGCGAACGCAGTCCTGTGTCGGGCAGCCCGCTGCTTGCCAACGACACGTTCCTGCGTGCGCTGCGGCGCGAGCAGACGCCGTATACGCCGGTCTGGTTGATGCGCCAGGCGGGCCGCTATCTTCCCGAATACAACACCACTCGGGCGCGCGCCGGCAGCTTCATGAAGCTCGCGATGTCGCCGGAGCTCGCGACCGAGGTGACGTTGCAGCCGCTGGAGCGCTTCGCGCTCGACGCCGCGATCCTCTTCTCGGACATTCTCACCATTCCCGACGCGATGGGACTGGGTCTTTCGTTCAGCGAGGGCGAGGGCCCGCGCTTTGCGCGCACTGCGGCCGACGAGAGCTCGATAGGCTCTCTCGCGGTGCCCGACATGGACAAGCTGCGCTACGTGTTCGATGCAGTGGCATCGATCAAGCGGGCACTGCGCGGGCGCGTGCCGCTGATCGGGTTCGCGGGCAGCCCGTTCACTCTGGCGTGCTACATGATCGAAGGCGGCGGCAGCTCGGATTTCGCGAAGGTTCGTCGCATGGCCTACGCGCGACCCGATCTGCTGCAGCAACTCGTCGACCTCAACGCGCGCGCTGTGGCGGCGTATCTCAACGAGCAGGTCGTCGCAGGTGCCGATGCCGTGATGCTCTTCGACACATGGGGCGGCATGCTGAGTGCGGCAGCGTATCGACGCTTCTCGCTGCAATCGATGCGCAGCGTCCTTGCTGCACTACGACCGCACGACGATGGACAGGTCGTGCCGACGATCGTGTTCACCAAGGGCGCGGGCGCGTGGCTCGAGGATCTGGCGAACTGCGGCGTTTCGTGCATCGGGCTCGACTGGACGGTGGACATCGCGGCGGCGCGTGCACAGATCGGACCGCGTGCCGCCGTGCAGGGAAACCTCGATCCGCTGGTGCTGCTCACCGACGCGCAGACCGTCGCACGCGAAGCCGAAGCGGTGGTACGCGCGGCGGGGCCTGCACCCGGCCACGTTTTCAATCTGGGTCACGGCATCGTGCCCGGCACGCCACCCGAGCACGTCGGCGTGCTGGTGGACACCGTGCATCGCGTCTCGCGCGAGCTGCGCTGATCCGCCGTTGTTGCATTTACGCACGCGGTGGCGCGATCCCATCGCGGCGGCTGGACGGGACTTGACAATACGCCTCGCGCGCGGCAGTGCGACTTATGCACATTGCGGCGCAAGACCCTCGCGACGCCGGCCAGCTTGCAGAAAGCCCATGGCAACCCGACGCAAGTGATTGATGGGATTGCACCGCCACCGTTACTCGCAAGAGTGGAGCAAGAACGATTCCAGCATCTTGTCATGGCGCGCGGGACTGCGGCGGATGTTACTCACATACTTATCCACAAACCGCGGATCGCGCCCGCTAATTTCAAGATAAAGAGTCGCTTGAGTGCGGCTCTTGTCGATTTTCCGAGATATGTTTTGCAATTCACGGTTTATGCAGGAATTTGACTTGCCGCAGATTCGCGCATGACAGTGGCGAGGGTCGCGTTGCCGATCGGCACCGACCAAGCCTTCGATTACTGGATTCCGACCGGCATGCAGGCACCGCCGGGAAGCATCGTGCGGGTGCGTCTCGCGCGCCGTGTCCTGACCGGTGTGGTGATCGAGCACGCCGATGCGCCCGGCGTCGAGACGTCGCGCCTGACACCCATCGAGCAGGTCAGCGCGCTGCACGCGCTGCCCGGCGACCTGATCGAGCTTGCGCGGTTCGTTGCCTCCTACTACCAGGTGCCGCTCGGCCAATCGCTCGCCTTGGCGCTGCCTCCATTGCGCAGCGATTCGACGCCACGACGCGAGAT
>DATKLH010000336.1:0-5667 GCA_035542515.1 Casimicrobiaceae bacterium | reverse complement strand
CGAAGGCGACCTCGATCCGACGTTCGTCATCGGCGGTCGCTTGTTGTCGGCGGGGGCCAACGCACGCCTGGGCAAAGGCGATTTCCTCGTCGCGGAAGCCGACGAATCCGACGCGTCGTTCCTGTACCTGACGCCCGTGATCGCGGTGGTGACCAACATCGACGCGGATCACATGGAAACCTACGGGCACGATTTCTCGCGCCTGTCGCGTGCCTTCGTCGATTTCGTGCAGCGCCTGCCGTTCTACGGCGTCGCGGTCCTGTGTGTCGACGATGCGAACCTGCGCGCCATCATGCCGTCGATCGCCAAGACGATCGTGACCTACGGCTTGTCCGACGATGCGCAGCTGCGTGCCGTCGACGTCGCGAACGTGGGCGGGAGGATGCGATTCATCGCCCGTGCAGCCGGTACGCCGGACCTGTCGATCGAGCTCGCGCTGGCCGGCGTGCACAACGTGCGCAACGCGCTCGCGGCGATCGCGGTGGGACGCGAGGTCGGCGTTGCCGATGGCGCGATCGCGCGCGCGCTCGCCGAATTCAAGGGTGTGGGGCGTCGCTTCCAGCGCTACGGCGAGGTTGCGCTCGCGGGCGGCGGTCGCATCACGGTGATCGACGATTATGGGCATCACCCGGCGGAGATGGCCGCCACGCTCGCCGCTGCGCGCGAGAGTTTTCCGGGACGACGCCTGCTGCTCGCATTCCAGCCGCATCGCTACACACGAACGCGCGACCTGTTCGAGGATTTCGTGCAGGTGCTTTCCAGCGTCGACGCGCTCGTGCTGTGCGAGGTCTACCCCGCCGGCGAGCCGGCGATCGTCGCCGCCGACGGTCGTGCGCTCGCGCGCGCAGTGCGCGTCGCCGGCAAGGTCGAGCCGGTATTCGTCGAGCATGTCGATGACATGGCGAACGCCATCCGCAACGTCGCGCGCGACAACGACGTCGTGCTCACCATGGGCGCCGGCTCGATCGGCTCGGTGCCCGCGCAGTTGAGCGCCGCGGGCTGACGGTGATGATGATGAACGACCTGTTCCCCTTCAAGGGCCTGCGCGGACAGGTGTTGCGCGATGCGCCGCTCGCGCGCCACACGAGCTGGCGCGTGGGTGGGCCCGCGGAGTGGTTCTTCGCGCCGCTCGACCGCGACGACCTCGCCTGCTTCGTCGCGCAGCTTCCGCCCGCGATGCCGATCAGCGTGATCGGCCTCGGCAGCAATCTGCTCGTGCGCGATGCGGGGGTTCGCGGCGCAGTGGTCCTCATGCACGACCCGGGCGGTGTGCTCGCGGTGGGAGACGGCCTCATCTACGCCGAGGCCGGCGTGGCAAGCCCGAAGCTCGCGCGCTTCGCAGCGATGCATGGCTGCGGCGAAGCCGAGTTCCTGGCCGGTGTGCCGGGCACCATCGGCGGTGCGCTTGCGATGAATGCCGGTTGCTACGGCGGCGAGACGTGGCCCTACGTGGTGCGCGTGGAAGTGCTGCGGCGCGACGGCACCTTCGCGATCCGCACGCCGGGCGACTACGACATCGGCTATCGAAGCGTGCGCCTGCGCGAGGGCCGGCTTGCCGACGAGATCTTCACCGCGGCCTGGCTGCGCTTCCCGCAGGGTGATGTTGCCAAGGCGCGCGCACGCATCAGGGAGCTTCTCGCGCAGCGCATCGCCACGCAACCGCTGTCGTTGCCTAATGCCGGCAGCGTGTTCCGCAATCCGCCCAACGATCATGCGGCGCGCCTCATCGAGTCCTGCGGCCTCAAGGGATTCGCCATCGGAGGCGCGTGCGTGTCGGACAAGCACGCGAACTTCATCGTGAACGAGCGCCGCCTGGCGACCGCCGCCGACATCGAATCGCTGATCCGCCACGTGCAGCGGACGGTGCTCAAGAAGACCGGCATCGCGCTCGAACCGGAGGTGCGTGTGATCGGGGAGATAACCCGATGACCGACGCCTTCGGCAAGGTCGCCGTGCTTCTCGGAGGTCCCAGCTCCGAGCGCGAGATCTCGCTCCTGTCGGGCAACGCGGTGCTTGCCGCGCTCCGTGAGCGTGGCGTGGATGCGCACGCATTCGATCCCGCACAGCGCGACCTGTGGGAGCTCAAGCGCGACGGTTTCCAGCGCGTGTTCATCGCACTGCACGGACGCTACGGCGAGGACGGCACCGTGCAGGGTGCGCTCGAAACGCTGGGCATTCCCTACACCGGAAGTGGCGTGATGGCGTCGGCGCTCGCCATGGACAAGTGGCGCACCAAGCTCGTGTGGCTCGCAAGCGGCATCCCGACACCGCGCTATGCGGTGGTCGACGCGCGCAGCGACTGGATGAAGGTGGTCGCAGAGATCGGTCTGCCGCTGATCGTCAAGCCCGCGCGCGAAGGCTCGACCATTGGCATCACCAAGGTAGCTTCGGTGGATCACGACGAGTTGAGCATCGCCTATCGCGAAGCGGCGACGCACGACACGCTCGTGCTGGTCGAGGAATTCGTGCCCGGCGTCGAGCTCACCGCGTCGATCCTCGGCCGTCGGGCGCTGCCGCTGATCCGCATCGAAGCACCGCAGGGCAACTACGACTACCACAACAAGTACTTCTCCGACGAGACCAAGTACTTCTGCCCGAGCGGACTGCCGGCCGCGCTCGAGGAAGCGATCCGCGCGCAGTCGCTCGCCGCGTTCGACATCGTCGGTTGCACCGGCTGGGGTCGCCTCGACCTCATCCTGCGCGCGGACGGAAGCTACTCGTTCCTCGAGGTGAACACCTCTCCCGGGATGACCGGACACAGCCTGGTGCCCATGGCGGCGCGCCAGGCCGGCATCGAGTTCGCGGACCTTTGCATCGAGATCCTGCGAGGCGCCCATGTGGGATGACCCGCGGCGGCTCGATCTAATGTCGCTCGCGCTCGCTGGCGTCGCGACGCTGATGCTCGCCGCCGGAGGAGTCGCCTGGCTCGTGCGACAAAGCTGGTGCGACATCCACGAAGTGGTGGTGACCACGCCGCTTGCGCGCGCGAGCGGCGTGCAGATCGAAGCCGTGATCCGCGACTTCAGGGGAACGTTTTTCACGCTCGATCTCAGCGACGCGCAAAGCGCGCTGCGCGCCGTCCCCTGGGTGCGCAGTGTCGGATTGCGTCGACAGTGGCCGGGCCGGCTTGCGATCGACATCGAGGAGCACGTGCCGCTCGCGCGCTGGAACGACAACGCGCTGGTCGACACGCGCGGCGAGGTGTTCACGGCGACCTACGCCGGCGATCTGCCTCGCTTCGACGGACCCGACGGGCGTTCGGCACTGATGACGCAGCAATACGCGACCTGGACCGCGATGCTCGCTCCGCTGTCGCTCAGTATCGGGACGCTGAAGCTCAGCTCGCGCGGTGGATGGGAGATCGCCGCCGCCGGAAAGCGCGGCCCGCTGGCGATCGAAGTCGGACGCGACGAAGCCGACGAGCGCATCGCGCGCTTCGTCGGCGTGTATCCACGAACGATCGGGGCGCTCGAACGTGCCGGGGCGTCAGTCGCGCGGGTCGACCTGCGCTATCGCAACGGCTTCGCGGCCCGGGCGAGCGACCTGCCCGCGTCGCCGGCCAGAAAGACGTGATGACAATGCCACGAGACGGAAAACGCATGGCGAGAGACAGCAAGGACCTGATCGTCGGGCTGGACATCGGCACCTCGAAGATCGTCGCGATCGTCGCCGAGGTGACGCCCGAAGGCGATCTCAACGTGATCGGGCTCGGCACCCAACCGTCGCGCGGACTGAAAAAAGGCGTGGTCGTCAACATCGAAGCGACCATGGCGTCGATCCAGCGCGTGCTCGAGGAAGCCGAGCTGATGGCCGACTGCCGCATCACCGAGGTGTACACCGGCATCGCGGGAAGTCACATCCGATCCTTGAATTCGAGCGGAATGGTGGCTATCAAGGAGAAGGAGGTCACGCAGGCCGACATCGATCGCGTGGTCGAGACGGCAAAGGCGATCGCGATTCCCAACGATCAGCAGGTGCTCCACATTCTGCCGCAGGAATTCATCATCGACGGCCAGGAAGACGTGCGCGAGCCGCTTGGCATGAGCGGCGTGCGGCTGGAAGTCAAGGTGCACATCGTTACCGGCGCGGTGTCGGCGATCGAGAACGTCAGCAAGTGCGTGCGGCGCTGCGGACTGGAAGTGCGCGACATCATGCTGCAGCCGCTCGCTTCCGCGCAGGCGGTATTGAACGACGACGAGAAGGACCTCGGCGTGTGCCTGATGGACATCGGCGGGGGCACCACCGACATCGCGGTGTTCACCAACGGCGCGATCCGCCACACCGCGGTGATTCCGATCGCGGGCGACCAGGTCACCAACGACATCGCCATGACGCTCCGGACGCCCACCAAGGAAGCCGAGGAGCTCAAGGTGCGCTTCGGCTGCGCGCTACGGCAGCTCGCCGATCCCAACGACATCATCGAGGTGCCGGGAGTGGGCGAGCGCGGCCCGCGCAAGCTTTCGCGGCCGATGCTCGCGGAAGTCATCGAACCGCGGCTCGAGGAGCTGTTCACGCTGGTGCAAGCCGAGCTGCGTCGCTCGGGCTTCGAGGAAATGCTCTCGTCGGGCATCGTGCTCACCGGCGGTTCGGCGTTGCTGCAAGGCATGACC
Organism: Casimicrobiaceae bacterium; assembly: GCA_035542515.1. Lineage (GTDB taxonomy): Bacteria > Pseudomonadota > Gammaproteobacteria > Burkholderiales > Casimicrobiaceae > VBCG01. Next base: position 1,057 of record DATKLH010000336.1, on the reverse strand, counting down.
GAGCTGGGCGAGGAAGTGTTCCATCTACCCGTGCGAGTCGGTGTGCCCGCATACATGGGCGGGCTCGCCGATGTCGTGCGCAGCCCGCGCTACGCCACCGCAGTCGGATTGCTGCTCGAAGGCCGCGAGCAGTACCTGCGCGGCGAAGCGGCCCGCGCGCAGACCGCGGGCATTGGCGGGGTCGCAGAGCGGATGAAGCAGTGGTTCAAGGCGAATTTCTAGAAAGGCGTAGTCAGTAGTTAGTAGTTAGTAGCTAGTAGTTAGTGGGCACAAGTCGAGAGGTCGATATGCGAAGCGTTCAATTCGAATTGATTCCACGCACCGCGTCAGCGGCTCTGCTGCGCACACTAACCACTAGCTACCAACTACTAACGACGCCTTAACACACACAACAACGACACGGCATCGCGATCCAGCAATCATCTACAGACAGGAGCTCAAGCCATGTTTGAAATCATCGACCAGACCACCATCGACGGCGCGATCATCAAGGTCATCGGCGTCGGCGGATGCGGCGGCAACGCCGTGGAGCACATGATCGCCAAGGGACTCTCGGGCGTCGAGTTCATCTGCGCGAACACCGACGCCCAGGCGCTCAAGCGATCCACTGCGCGCACGCAACTGCAGCTCGGGTCCACGCTCACGCGGGGCCTCGGCGCGGGCGCGAAGCCCGAGATCGGGCGCGACGCGGCGATGGAAGATCGTGACCGCGTCGCCGAGCTGATCGAAGGCGCCGACATGCTGTTCATCACGGCAGGCATGGGCGGTGGAACCGGAACGGGCGCGGCGCCGGTGATCGCCGACATCGCGAAAAGCCTTGGCATCCTCACCGTCGCGGTGGTCACGCGCCCGTTCAAGTTCGAAGGCAAGCGTCAGAAGGTCGCGACCGCCGGCATCGAAGAGCTCACCAAGAAGGTCGACTCGCTGATCGTGATTCCCAACGACAAGCTGATGGACGTCCTGGGCGAGGACATCTCGGTGCTCGACGCCTACGCTGCAGCGAACGACGTGCTGCACGGCGCGGTCTCCGGCATCGCCGAAGTCATCAACAACCCCG
>DATKLH010000335.1:0-7500 GCA_035542515.1 Casimicrobiaceae bacterium | reverse complement strand
GGCACCTCGGGCAGCAGGCGATGACGCGATGTGCCGGTCACCGCGAGCGGCCTGAGCTTGCCGCCCTTGATGTGCGGCAGCGCTGCGGCGAGTCCCGGAAACAACGCCTGCGTGCGGCCGCCGAGGATATCGGCGATCGCGGGCCCGATGCCGCGGTAAGGCACGTGGACCATGTCGAGGCCTGCAGCGACCTTGAACTGCTCCATCGCCAGATGGGTCAGCGTGCCCGGGCCGGCGGAGCCGTACGAGAGCTTGCCCGGCTGCCCTTTGGCGTAGGAGACGAATTCGGTCAGCGTCGTCGGTGCGAGCGTCGGAGGAACGACGAGGATGTTGGGCGTTCCTCCCACCATCGCGATCGGTGTGAAATCCTTGATCGCATCGTAGGGAAGCTTGCGAACCGCCGGGTTGGTTCCGTGGGTGCCGACGTAGCCGACCATCAGCGTGTACCCGTCGGGCGCCGAGCGCGCGGTTGCGAGCGAGCCCACCACACCTCCGCCTCCGCTCTGGTTCTCGACGATGATCGACACGCCGAGCGCGCGTCCGAGCCGATCGGCAACCGTGCGCGCGACCAGGTCGACGCCACCGCCGGGCTGCACCGGCGCGATGATCTTGATGGTCCGGCTGGGGTAGTCGTTCTGGTTTTGTGCCGGTGCGGACGGCAGCCACGTCAGCGTGGTCAATGCACCGAGCGATTTCAGGACGTTGCGTCTCGCGCTGCTTTCCATGTCGGCCTCCCGATGGCGCTGCGGCCCCACTTTAACAGGTCGATGCGCGGGCGCTCGATCGGCGGCGACCGGCGCATCCGATCGCTACGCTGCGTGGAGGCGTTGCAGCCCGAAGGGGATCAGCGGTGGCAAAATCGCGTGTGTATCCACGGCATGTTCCCAAGGCAGCGCGTTGACCGACCTTTGGTCACGCGTACTTTCGGCAAGGTCTCGATTCCATGTCCGCATCCTCCCCTTCGCGCTTCGGTAGCGGCCGTTCGGTGCTGCGGGTCGAAGACGACGCGCTTCTGCAAGGTCGCGGCGTGTTCGCCGACGATGTCTCGGCGCCGAACCAGGCGTATGTGGTCGTGTTGCGCTCGCCCTATCCGCACGCCCGGATCACGGCCATCGACACCGCGAGCGCTGCCTCGATGCCTGGCGTGGTGCGCGTGGTCACCGGCGCGGACCTGGTCGCGCGAGGCGTAAAGCCGATTCCGGCGAGCAGCGACTTCAGGCGCGCCGACGGCTCGCGCGCGATCTCGCCGCCGCATCATGCGCTCGCTGTCGATACCGTACGCTTCGTGGGAGATGCCGTCGCTGCCGTCGTCGCGGAAAGTTACGCACAAGGCCGCGACGCCGCCGAAGCGATCGATGTGCAATACGAGCCGCTGCCGATGGCCGTGTCGCTCGCCGATGCGCTCGCGCCGAATGCTCCGCGTCTCGTGGCCGGGGCACCCGACAACATCGCCGCAGAGGCGCGGCATGGCGACAAGGCCGCAGCAGACGAGGCGTTCGCCAAAGCGGCGCACGTGGTAACCCTCGACCTGGTCAATCAGCGGCTGGCGCCTTCACCGATCGAACCGCGTGCCGTGCTCGCGACCTACGACGCCGACACCGATCGCTTGACGCTGCGCATCGCCAACCAGACACCCACCGGCGTTCGCGACGAGCTCAGCCAGGCCGTGCTCGGCATTCCCGCGGACAAGGTGCGGGTGGTCGTCGGCGACGTCGGCGGCGGATTCGGCATGAAGACGATGCTGTATCCGGAAGACGTCGTCTGCGCGTATTGCGCGCGCGAGCTGCGGCGACCGATCAAGTGGCGCGCCGACCGGATCGACGAGCTGCTTGCCGCGAGCCATGGACGCGATCTGGAAAGCAAGGCCGCTCTTGCACTCGATCGCGACGGCCGCATCCTCGCGCTGCGCGTGCACTCGCTCGCCAATGTCGGCGCTTATGCAACGCCCACAGGCGTGGTCATCCAGCTTTTGATCGGTCCGTGGGTATCGACCAGCATCTACGACATCCGCACCATCGATTTCGACATCAAGGCGGTGCTGACCAACACGGCGCCCACTGGTGCATACCGCGGCGCCGGGCGCCCCGAAGCGATCTACATCATCGAGCGCCTCATGGACGCGGCCGCTCGCCAGACGGGTATCGATCGGGTCGAGCTGCGTCGGCGCAACATGATCCGGCCCGAGCAGATGCCGTACACCAATGCGATGAACAAGACCTACGACAGCGGTCAGTTCGAGCTGGTGATGAACAAGGGTCTCGCGCACGCGGATGTCGAAGGCTTCGGCGAGCGCGCACGCCAATCGCGCGAGCGCGGTCGCTGGCGCGGCCTGGGGATCGCCACGTTCCTCGAGTGGACCGGCGCCGACGTGTTCGACGAGCACGTCACGGTCACCGTCGGTCCCGGCGCGAACGACCAGGGCGAGATCGAGATCTTCTCGGCGACGCAACCGATGGGCCAGGGCCTCGCGACGACCTTTGCGCAGCTCGCCGTCGACGTCTTCGGCGTGCCGATCGACCGCATCCGCATCGCCTTCGGCGACACCGATCGCGGCACCGGATTCGGCAGCGCGGGATCGCGTTCGCTGTTCGTCGGCGGTTCGGCGGTGCGCGTGGCATCGGAGCGCACCGTCGACAAGGCGCACGATCTCGCGAGCGAGGCGCTCGAAGCCGCGGTGAAGGACATCGAGTACCACGACGGTGTGTTCACCATCGCGGGTACCGACCGCCGGATCGGTCTTTTCGAGCTCGCGCAGCAGCAGCCCGGGCAGCGCATCGTGCTTCAATCGCACAGCAAGGTCGCCGGTGAAAGCTGGCCCAACGGCTGTCACGTGTGCGAAGTGGAGATCGACCCGGACACCGGCGCGGTTCGCATCGCGCGCTACGCCTCGGTCAACGACGTGGGCCGCGTGGTGAATCCGATGATCGTCGCAGGACAGCTCGAAGGCGGCGCGGTGCAGGGCATCGGGCAGGCGTTGTGCGAGCGCTTCGCCTACGATCGCGAAAGCGGCCAGGCACTGACGGCGAGCTTCATGGACTACGCGATTCCGCACATACGCATGATCGGCGCGTTCGACATGGCCATGGACGAATCGACGCCGTGTCGCAACAATCCGCTCGGCGTCAAGGGCGTCGGCGAGCTCGGCACGATCGGTGCGACACCGGCCGTGGTCAACGCCGTCATCGACGCGCTGATGCGCAACGGCGTCGACGCGCGTGCCGAGACATTGCAGATGCCGCTCACCGCCGAGACGGTGTGGCGCGCAATCCATGGCGATCGCAACGCGCCGATATCAAGCGTGCGACGCCCATGACAGCGCAGCCATCCGACGCGGACGCGGAAATCGCCCGGCTCGTGCGCGAGCTGGAAGACGCCGAGGCCTACGAGCAGAAGCTGCGCCAAACCATCGTGGAGGTGCGCGATCGGCTCGCGGCGGGCAACACGGCCCAGGCGCTATCCCTGCTCAACCAGGCGCTCAACGACATCGATTCCGCGACCGACGTGGTGGCTGCACGGCGCACCAGCGCCTGAACACGACGCCAACTTCGCTGCCGGTGTCGGACATCGCAGCAGCGCCCTGCCGGACGATCGCGCATCCGCACGGGCCATCGGAACTCCGCGGCCTTGGTGATTGCCTACCAGGGATAGGTAGCGGAGGCATCATGAAGACGCTCTTGGCATGCGCGGCCACGCTGGTTCTCCTCACCGGCTGCGCTTCGGGTCCCTACTACGACTACGGCACGGGCTACGGTTACGGTTACGACTACGACTACGGCTACGCGCCGGGTTATTACTATGGTCCCGGCTATTCCTACGATTATCCCTACACCTACTACGGCCCGGGCTACTACTACGGGGGCCCGGTGATCTCGGGCGGTGTCGTGATCGGCGGCGGTCATCGCGACTACCACGGCGGTCACGACCGACACTGGAACGACCACAGCTCGTGGCAGGGCGGACGTACTGCGTATCGCGCGCGCCACAACGCCGTACCGACTGCGCACGCGCGCGCACCGGGCGCCATGCAACACGGTCAGCGAGTCGTCGACGTAGGCAGCCTGCACCACAACGGACAGCCGCGTGGCGCAGGTCGCAGCGCACCGGCGCAACGCGCTGCGCGTCCCGCGCCCGAGACGCGCTCACGTCCGGGTTAGGCCCGGGTTGGACTGATCATTCGTTCGGATGAATGCGCGACGCGCGCGCGGCGCGCATGCTGCGCATCCGCGGCGCAGCCGACCGTGGGTCCAGTCGCGAAGCGTGCCCGCAACGAACCGGAGAGCCTGCTCAGGCCGCAGCCTTCTGCGGAGTCGCCGCGTCCCACACTTCCGCGAGTACGTCGAGCAGCGCCTCGATCAGCGGGTCGTTGCGACGATCGGGCAGATGGACCATCCACAAGTCGGTCGTGATCGCGGCATCGGCCCAGACCATGCTGCGTCCGGCTTCGACCGATTCGTTCGCGAGCTCTTCGCGAACCAGGCTTACACCGACGCCCGACTCCACCAGGTTCACGATGACCGCCTCGTTGTCGGCCTCGACCGTTCGCGCAGGAAACGCGTCATCGGCGAACAGCTTCTGCACGAGCAACCGGTGCGAGCTGTGCTCGGGCGTGACGATCCACGGAAATTGCGCGAGCGTTGCGAGGTCTGCGCGCCGCAACTGGGGCGCCAGCGATGACGGCACGAGCACCCGATAGGTGATCTTGCGCAGGGGAATGCCGTCCAGGTCGTCCGGCAAGGTTCCGAAGTAGAAGCTCGCGTCGAGGGTGCCGTTGCGCACTTCGGTGAGCGCATCGTGCGACAACACATGGTGGAGATCCAGCTCCACCTCCGGGTGCCGCGCAAAAGCACGCATCGCGAGCTCGCCCACGCGCAGGAAGCCCGCATCCAGCACGGTTCCGATCCTCAGCTTGCCGGTGAGCTCGCGGCTCAGCGAACGCGCGGTGTGTTGCATCTGCTGCACCCGCTGCACGATCGCTTCCGCATCGACCAGCAGCCGCTTCCCCGACGGTGTGATCGCCATGCCGGAGGGCGTGCGATCGAACAGCTGGACGCCCAGCTCCTCCTCCAGCGCCTTGATGTGCCCCGATAGCGCCGGCTGGCTGAGATGAACCGCTTCGGCCGCACGCGTCAGATGGCCGAGCCGCGCCACGGTCACGAAGGACCGTAACTGGGTCAGGTCCATGGCCGTGCGGCCGCCGACGGCCGGGGGGAAGGAAATTTGGTGCGGTGCGTCATAGGCTCAAGACCCCATTATACGTTGCCGTTGGACGGGCCACAAAGGCACCCGCCCATCGGACTTCGACATGGGGGCCTATCTTATTCCTTGATCGTGAATCTTTTTCAACATTCTTGCCGCATTGCGGAATCTATTTCCATATCATCAGAAAGGCTATTCGAGCCGGTCCGAAGCGGCCCGATCGTGGCGTTCCAAGGCGATCTTGCTGCGATGCAATATATGCGCCAGCTCGCGTGTGGCACGGCCGCGTGGCCACCGAAGCGCAAGCCGGGGCCGCGAGAACGCTCGGCCGGCGCTGACGAGCGCTCGCCGACTACCCAACCCTCAACGGGTCAAGGTGCGAAAAATCCGCTCACCCGCCGCACACGAAGTGCACGACTTCGCCCGGATCCGTCTTGTGCGAGTGACCGAATGCGACATGCCCGCGGCCGCGCAGGACCAGTTCCTCGCGTCGCAGCTGGATCTCCGGCTCGCCTTCGAAGGTGACAAAGGTGCCGTTGGTGCTTTGGTCGATCAGCACGAACTTGTCGCGGCGACGTTCGATGCGCGCATGGCTGCGCGAGGCGAGGCGATCGGTGATCACGACGTCGCACTGCGGATCGCGCCCGAGCGAGATCGCCGAATCCTCGGGCCCCAGCGCGATATCGCGCGTTCCGTGCTGCAGGCGGATGCGCGCAGGCGGCGCCTGCAGGCGCGTCGACACCGCCGTGAGCTCGTCTTCACCGACGCAGACCAGTTCGAAGATGCCGATATCCTGGACCTTGCCCTTGACCGTCATCGCATCGAGCTGGCGCGTGCGCGCGCGCAACCAGGACGAAAGCGCATTGGAGGTCCATTCGGACATGATGACCTGCCCGCCCTTCGCGAGCCCCACCATCCGAGCGGCGACATTCACCGAGTCGCCATACACGTCGCCCTCGGATTCGATGGCCGGTCCGACATGGAAGCCGATCCGCATCGCGAGGTTCTGCGTACCGACCGGCGCCAGCTTGGCGATGCGTCCCTGGATTTCGGCGGCCGCTTCGGCGGCGAGATCGGCGGATGGAAACACGGCCATCGCTTCGTCGCCGATGTTCTTGATGATGCGGCCCTGATGGCCCTCCGCGACGCTCTTGACCAGCGCGAGGCAGGCATTGATCGCTGCCAGGGCGCGGCTGTCGCCGACCTGCTCGTAGAGGCGCGTGCTTCCCGCGACGTCGGCGAACAGCACCGCAAGCGTCGTGGTATTGCCTGGCGCGGGGGCTTCGTCGGTCACCAGCGCATTATAGTGCGGCGAGGCGGAGGGCCGGCGTGCTTTCATCGGCAGCGCAGGGCGTCGATCACGCGTGCTGAACCCAACCGCGGGCCCTTGCAAGCAATCGAGCAGCGTCGGGCAAGCGTGCGTAAATATCGCGTTGACGCGCGCAGGACCGCACCCTAGTATCGACGCCCGTCGCTTGATCTCGCGCGCGCCCGACGCGGTGTTCGATGAAGCCGGTCCATCTGCTCGTCCCGTTGTGGTTCGCTTTCAGCGCAGCGCATGCGACCGAAATCGGCATCGTGACCCTTGCCGACACCGGCGCTCGTTTTCTTCGCGGCGTCACCTGGTACAAGCTTGCGCCAGGCATACGACTGGAGGAAGGCGACATCGTCGAAGCGCCCGACAAGGTGCAGCTGCAGATCGAGGCGCCCGACGCGACGCTGGGCCTGATCGGTCCGGGCAGCTTCTACGCGGTGCCGCCCTCGGTGAAGGGATCTCCCGCGACGCCTCTGCTCGACGCGCAGGGCGGCTGGATCAAGACCGCGACGCGCGCCAAACGCAACCTGCGCATCGCAACGCCTGCTGCCGTGTTCACGCAAACCGAGGCGGTCACGGTGCTCCACGCCGAGCCTGCCGCCACCGCCTTGTTTGTCGAGAGCGGCACTGCGCGCGTCACCGAGATCGATGGCAACGGCAAGGAGGCGGCGTCGCGCGACCTGCGCAGCGGTGAGTTCTGGTCGCGTGCGGCGGCGGGGCGACCCGCTGTGGCCGCGAACCGCCCCGCAAGCGGCTTCGTTTCCGCAATGCCGCGCATTTTCCGTGACGCGTTGCCCACGCTCGCTGCGCGCTACAAGGATCGCAGGGTCGCGCCGGTGCCCGACCGCGAGCTGACCTATGGCGAAGCAAGGCCGTGGTTGCTGGGGCCGTATCGACGCGATTTCCTCAAGCGCTTCCAGCCGCGCCTGAGCGACAATGCGTTTCGCGCCGAAGTCGACGCGCACGCTTCGGACCATATCGAATGGGAT
>DATKLH010000334.1:0-4363 GCA_035542515.1 Casimicrobiaceae bacterium | reverse complement strand
GATCGGGCCGCAGCGTTTTGCTCCCGGGTACGCTGCAGGGCTTCATCCAGTCGCCGATCTCCGCGCGCTCGAGCGGCTATCTGCGCCGTTGGTACAAGGACATCGGCAGCAGTGTCGCGAAGGGTGAGCTCCTTGCCGATATCGAAACGCCCGAGGTGGACCAGCAGCTTTCGCAGGCAGTCGCGGCGCGTGAGCAAGCCGCGGCGAGCCTCGCGCTCGCGCAGAGCTCGCGCGCACGCTGGGAAAGCCTGCGCGCCAAGGACGTGGTCTCGCAGCAGGAGCTCGACGAGCGCCGCGGCGCCGAGGCGCAAGCCAAAGCCAACCTCGCCGCCGCCGACGCCAATGTCGAGCGCTTGCGCGAGCTCGAAGCGTTCAAGCGCATCGTGGCGCCGTTCGCCGGCGTGATCACGCGGCGTAACGTCGACGTGGGCGACCTCATCGATGCAGGCGGCGCGCGTCCGATGTTCCAACTGACGCAGACCGATCCGTTGCGTCTCTACGTCAACGTGCCGCAGTCGTATGCACAATCGGTCAAGGCCGGCCAGAAGGTGGTCGTGACCCAGGCGGAGCTGCCGGGCCGTCAGTTCCAGGGACAGGTCACCCGCACCGCTGCTTCGATCGAGGCAGTATCGCGAACCATGCAGGTGGAAGTGGTGCTACCCAACCGCGACGGCGTCCTGCTTCCCGGTGCGCTGGTTCAGGTTTCGTTACCGATCGAAGGCACGCCGTCGCTCGTCGTTCCCACCAACTCGGTGTTGTTCCGGCGCGAGGGACCGCGTGTCGCGGTGGTGGACGATGGAGGAATGGTGCGTCTGCATGCCGTGCGCCTGGGGCGCGACTTCGGCGAGACCGTCGAGGTGGTCGAGGGAATCGCGAGCACCGATCGCATCGTGCTCAATCCGCAGGACTCGCTGACCGACGGCGATCACGTGCTGGTGGCTTCGACCAAGGAAGGTGCGTGATCTTGCGACGCACCGTATCCGCCGTCTTTGTCGTCATCCTGGCCGGATGTGCCGCCGGTCCCAACTATCGGAAGCCGGCTGTCGATCTTCCGGTGGCGTGGAAGATCGAGTCACCATGGCGCGAAGGCAAGCCAGGCGACACCATGGCCAAGGGGCCGTGGTGGCAACGCCTGGGCGATCCGCATCTCGATGCGCTGGAGCAGCAGGCGCTCGCGAACAGTCCCACGCTTGCCGCGGCGAGCGCGCGGCTGTCGCAGGCACAGGCGAGCGTCGCCGCTGCGCGTGCGGCATTGTTCCCACAGGCGGTGGTCGGCACGCGCCTGGCGCGCCAGAAGATCTCGGCGGATCGTCCGCTCACCAACTACCAGTCGCCGAACTTCTCCACCGTCCAGAGCGACTTGATCGCCGCGTTCACCGTCGGTTACGAAGTCGACCTGTCCGGACGCATCGCGCGCACCATCGAAGGGGCGCAGGCCTCGGCGCAACAAAGCGCCGCAGATCTGGAGAACACGCGGTTGCTGCTCACCGCCGAGCTCGCGACCGATTACTTCGCGCTCCGCGAGCTCGACAGCGAGCTCGACGTGCTCGCCCACTCGATCGACCTGCAGCGACACGCGCTCGAATTCGCGACCGCGCGGCACGATCTCGGCGCCGCGTCGGGCCTCGACGTGGCACAAGCCCAGGCGCTGCTCGATACCACGCTCGCGCAGGTCGACGTGGTGCGCAAGCAGCGCAGCCAGTTCGAGCATGCGATCGCGACGCTGACCGGAACGCCGGCACCGTCGTTCACGGTCGCGCCCGAGGTCCGTGCCTACGTGGTACCGAACCTTCCCCTCGCGGTCCCCTCGGAGGTGCTGCAGCGTCGGCCGGATGTCGCCTCGGCGGAGCGCGCCATGGCCGCGGCGAATGCACAGATCGGCGTAGCGACCGCGGCGTTCTATCCCAGCATCCTGATCGCTCCCTCGTACGGAGTCGAGAGCACTTCGCTGTCGACGCTGTTCAACGCATCGAGCCTGCTGTGGTCCATCGGCGTGTCGATCGCGCAACCGGTGATCGATGCCGGACGCATCCAGGCAGGCGTCGATTTCGCGCGCGGCGGCTACGATGTCACGGTCGCGAACTATCGCCGCGTGGTGCTCAATGCCATGCAGGAAGTCGAGGACGGCATCACCGGACTCGCGGCGCTCGAGCGTGCCGGCACGCAGGCGGAAGTGGCGATCGCCAGCTCGCAGCACGTGCTCGACCTCGCCAGCAGCCGCTACGAGGGCGGCATCGCTACTTACCTCGATGTCATCACCGCACAGCAGGCGCTGCTCAACAACGAGCGACTGGCGACCCAGTTGCGCGGGCAACGGCTGGTGACATGGGTCTTCCTGGTGAAGGCACTGGGCGGGGACTGGGACAACACGGCACGCGTCGCGGCGAGCCAGAGTTCGCCTTAGCCATATCCCGGCGAGGTTTCACTTCTTGAAGCGTGCGTGCTCATGACACGCGTGCGATTCCGTTGATGCGTCCCCAACTCGGAGCCGCATCGAGCGCCAGCTTTTTTTGTGCGTCGCGCATCTCGCGCGACGAGTGAACGGCCGTTATCGAACCCTGCGGCCGAGCGCCTGGCGAGGCGCCACGAGCCGACTCACACGATTGCCCCAGGTCGAAATCCCTTGGCGAGCGCCTTGTACACCGGTCGCGGGCAGATCAGACGCGACACGCCCGAGCCGATCAGCGACGCTGCAAACAGTGGAAGCGCCATGTCGGCATCGCGCGTCATCTCCACCACGATCACGAATGCGGTCAGCGGCGCCTGCACGACACCGGAAAAGTAGGCGACCATGCCGAGGATGACGACAGCGGCGAGTGGCGCCGCGGGCAATAGCAGCGCGAGGTTCTGCCCCAGGCCCGCCCCGACGGCAAGCGACGGCGAGAAGATCCCGCCAGGAATGCCGCTTGCGTAAGAGACAAGTGTCGCGGCCAGCTTCAGGATGCCGAAGCTTTGCGGCGTTGCGCCGCCTTCGAGGATGGCCCGTGTCTCGCCATAGCCGGTGCCGTAGATCGTGTCATCGGATGCGAAGCCCAGCACGGCGAGCACCAGACCGCACGCCGCCGCGAACGCGTAGGGATGCGTTGCGCGCAACGCACCGAGTCTTCCGGGCAATGCGTGGCTCGCTTCGATCAGGATTCGGCTGAACCCGCCGCCGACCAGGCCCCCGACTGCGCCACAGAGCAGGACCGCGAGCCAGCCCGAGGCGAGGTCGACGCTCGCCCGCGTATGTCCGAAATAGGCGTAGTCGCCGAGCAGCGCAAGCGAAACGATGCCGGCGACGATGACGGCCGTCATCACGATACCGCTGGTTCGTTGCGAGAACGACCGGCTCATCTCCTCGATAGCGAAGACCACGCCTGCCAACGGTGCGTTGAACGCGGCTGCGACCCCCGCCGCGCCGCCGGCGAGGATGAGGCCGCGCTTCATCGCCTCGTGCGGAAACGACGAGAGCCGGCTCATCGCGTACATGATGGCCGCGCCGATCTGCACGCTGGGTCCTTCCCGTCCGATCGACGCGCCGGCGAGCAGGCCGAGCAGCGTCAGCGCGATCTTTCCGATGGCGACACGAAGCGACAACAAACCCTCGCGGTACCCGGGCATCGAGTGCGTCAATGCCGCGATGGTCTGCGGAATCCCGCTGCCCTGCGCGCCGGCGAAGAACCGTCGTCCGGCATATGCGATGGCCGCGAATCCCATCGGCGCGACCACGAAGGGCGACCAGCGCCACGCTTCCAGCATTCGTTGGAGGACGAGGTTCGCGAGCGTCGCCGCGAGGGCGAAGGCAACTGCAATCAGGCCGACGAGAATGCTGCCGACGAGAAAGATGAAGCGGCGATTCCACAGCGCCGGTGAGAGCCACACATGCCGCGCGCGGCGCGCGATCGGCAGCCGTGCTGTTTTCGGATTCCAGGCCATGAGTCGTTCAGCTCGGCGGTCACCGCGCGGGGTCGCGGAAGCTTGCGCTCGTCATGCTACATGATCGTAAGGTTCGCGTAATGGACGACAGGTGTGCGCAAGCGTCGTGCATGAGCGATGTAACAGCGTGTTGCAATGCGCGGGTTTTCCCTCGTGTTCGCGGTTTCGCGGCCGATACCGTTTCGTAGAGTGTTCGTGACGAACACCACGTCATCATCCATGGAGACGAAGCATGAACGTGAACGGCATCGACGCGACATCGACGATCCAGCAGACAGGCGCCGGCAACAGCGCGCGGCAGGACTTCAAGACGCTTGCACAAGCCTTGCAATCGGGAGACCTTTCGGGCGCGCAACAGGCGTTCGCTGCGCTCCAGCAGGATGCGCCGTGGATCTCCAAAGCGCTGTCGTCGACGGGCGCCGCCACTGGCCCGGCGTCATCGGCG